>DATLBG010000072.1:0-39173 GCA_035527035.1 Gemmatimonadaceae bacterium
GGTTCGAGTCCCTCCTCGGGAGCTGGATATCTGAAAGGTGCGCAAAGAAAACGGGCCGACTTCTCGGCCCGTTTTTTTGTTAGGCGACCGGTTCCGTCAGCTTGCGTCCGTCGTGCAGCAGCCCTCGGCGCAGGTGATCCATGCAGGACCGCCGGAAGCTTGAAGGCCTGAAACTAAGACCGGATCCCCGGAGGCCGGATCCTCGGCCCCCTTCGGCTGGCCGGCCGCGCAAGTCGAGAAGCCAGCGTGCGCCCATGACTGCTTGGGATGGTCCGGACTTATGCCGCAGTGCACGAGGCTTCCGCTCGCTATTGCCGGATCCCAGTTCGCGCCCGTCAACGAGCTTATCTCATAATAGCCATCTTCAGTCTGTCCGGTTCGGGCCTTGAACACGCGCAGATAGTACATCTTGCCGGGCTCGAGCTTCCATCGCGCGTCGCGCACGGTGGTTCCTCTGTTCTGCAGCGTAGCCACAACGAATCCGTACAGCGGCGCGTTGTCGCTCGAAGTTTCGTGTGTGCCCGGTACGGCGCAGATCTGTACCGGGGTCTTCCCCAACCCACCCTCGGCGTCGCGCGCCGCCGTCCGGCATCCGCTGCTGCTCGCAGTGGCCACCTGGACCTGCCCTGTGGCAGAATCGGCGCTCGCCGCGGAAGGAGTTCCCGCTTCCCGCGCGGCGGGCTTGCATCCGACAAATCCCATGGCGACTACGACGATCGCTACCTGCTTGAATCTCATTCTCGCTCCGTATCCAGGTTGGTCAAAACGCAAGTCGAACGGCCCCCCGTGCTCTAATTCGCGTCGGTGGTGCAGCATCCCTCGGTACAGCTGATCCACGCGGGCCCGGTCGCCCTGTCGAGCAGCGTGTGCCCGGGCTTGTCGCCCTCGGCTGACGATGACGGTCCACTGGTCCGCCCTGCACCGACCAAGGGGTACGGGTTGTCCGCGCACGTTCCGAAGTTCGCGCGCGACGAGGCTGCTGCGCTGTGGCCGCATCCGAAATACGTGCCGGTCTTGTTCACGCCGCTGCCAATGATCGTGTACTGCGTTCCCGCAAAGCCGGAGCTGAGCCAGATGGAATACGTGTTGTTGGGCTTGAGTCCCCACCTTGCTTCATCGCGCGTGCCGACGTTTCGCATCCGGGCCACGGGCGCCCCGAGTCCGGGAGGCGCCTTCCTCGGCCCATATTCGCGGGCGCCCGGCGACGCGCAGATCTCGACATCGGTCGTCGTGCCGGCTGGAACGGCTGCCCGGGCAACCGTGGCACAACCGGTCCAGGAAATCGCCGCTAGAGCTGACTCGATCTCGGCAGGGGTCATGGCCCCCACGCTTGTTGCAACCACCGGGGAGCACCCGCCAATCGCGCCACCAGCAACAACCCCCAAGAGCGCGGCCAACCGCCGCATCGTCGAGACGTTCACGCGTCCTCCCCGAATGAAGTGTGATTCGTTACCGACCCGGAGCGCCTGCAAGAGCCCTCATTCTGTTGACCGTCGGTTTGAGGGGCCCCTCGGCGCCGGCCCACAAACTTGCGACAGCCTTGGCCCACTTGCCAGCGGTAGCCGCATCCCCCCGCGTGGCTGCGAGATCCGTCCTCGCCACCATCATGCGCACCAGCGTAGCGCTCTCCAACGGATGCTGCATCGTGGAGGCCGGAAGCATTTTGAGTCCGTCCAGCGTCCCATCGAGAAGAACGATGGCAGCGGCAGTGTCGCCCATCGCCAGCCGGAGGAACGCTTCCCGAGCGACGACCGTAGGGCTGATCTCGCCGGGGCGCAAATGAGATCTTCCTGCGAGAGCGGTGTCCAGGATGGCTCGAGCGTGCACTGTGTCGCCCCGGCCGAAGGATCGCTGCGCTCGCTCCAGATGGTCCCTGTCGGCGATGGCGCCAAGCCGGTGTCCCGTAGCGCATGGGGTCGAGAAGGAGAGAACGAGCCCCACCACCTTCTTCCTTGCGTCCGGATGCATGGCTGGCTGAACATGTATTCGAATGGTCGAATTGAGCTGCGCCTCGACCGCCAATGGGCCGCCATCGCACAGGCCCACGACCGCGCGAGCGAGGGCCTGACCCGCGGCTCTGTAGACGGTCTGATCCAGGTCCTTCGCGTCCGCAAATTTCGCCCAGAAAAATTGCAGCGCTTCCTCCAACTGGGAGACGCGCCCAGTCATTCCCGCGAGACGGGCGATAGGCTCCCAGTTCAATTCCGTCACCTCGCGATTCGCGGCCAGAGCGGAATCGGCGATGGCTTTTGCCCCCGCGAAGTCCCCGTTCTTGTACCTGACCCGGGCATCGGCTTCCGCGAGGTGCAGGCTCTCCAGATCGCTGGCAGCAAGCCTTCGCGCCATGCCCAGATGTTGCGCGGCGGTCGCCAGCTCCCCCTGTTGCTCCAGTACGTGCGCCATGGCAGAGTGCGCCTGTGAGCTGGCAGGATAAGCGCGCACCCAGGACGACGTGAGCGCTCGAACCACGTCGCGGTTGCGGGTGAGCGCCTGGCGCCGCCGCTCGCGTGCCGCTTCATCCAGATCACGCTCGAAATTCGGCTGCCTGTATGGAATGAAGGCCAACGTTTCGGCGACGAGCTGTGGAATCGCGCCAAACCCCAGAACGTCAGCGTCACTGATTGCTCCCGACCGGACCTGGTTGTGTGACGTTGGCAGGACCCGTCCCAGTCGGCGCCCCTGGGGCAGGCTGTGAAGCCCCGGCTCGAGCGTCATTGCCCGCACAAATGCTTCGCCCGCCGCGTGCCAGCTGCTGCGGAACCTGTATCCGGACGGGCTCCGCGGATCGGGGAGCACTCTGTTATCTGCGTGCAAGCAGGCTCCGAGGCCATACCAAGCGCGAGCGTCGAGCGTGTCGGCGTCGACCAGATCGGTGTAGTGCCGGCAGGCAGTGGAATAGTCCTTTTGCGAGAACGCGTACAACGCCGCGGCGCGCTTGGCGTCGCGTGGTCGCAACTCCCCGGCAAGAGCGACCGCGCGCATGGCATTCGCCTGCCATGAGGTTGTCTCCTCCTGCTCCAACCAGCTCTGAATCCGCGCCAGCTCGAAATGCGCGATGCCGAAATCAGGATCGAGCTCGACTGCCCGCGACACCTCCGCGCGCGCACGATCGAGGTCGAACCTGCCCGCAGCGGCGATCCCCCGTCGGTACGCGTGCCACGCACCCCATGAATTGGTGCCGTTTTCCCCGCCGTCCATCCCGGGCGGGACGGCGTCCACAGCCACCAGTGAATTCGCCATGTCGTACAAAAGGGTGTCCACCCTCGCCCCGTCCGGCAGCGACAACCGCTTGCGCCCGATGCCCTTCTTCGTCGACACGTCGTATAGCTCCGCGTAGACGGTGGTCTGCGGGCCTTCCCGCATCACCTGCCCCCACACGAGCCTGCCCGCACCCAGCTTGCCTGCGATTGAGAAGGCATCGTCGAGTGATCGTACCGGGCCGCGCTCGCGCACGGCGTCGTTGACAGTCAGCTGGTTCTCGAGCGCGAGATCTTCCCAGCGTCCAAGCCCGGCATGTATCGCGGCGGCGACGCGCACGCCATCGGCCGAATCCACTTCCGAGCGGAATGGCAGCACGACGAACTTGGACGTGTCTACCTGCGCTCCAGCCAGTCGGCGCACCCAGTCCGCCCCCGGCTTCGCGGCGACCACCGCGACCGTGACTATCGCCGCCGCCGCTCCTACCGCGAACCAGCGCCTGCGAATCCGGTGGACCGAGGGAGGCGGGGCCAGGAGGTCCGTCGCACGGGCGTACAACGCCTCGACGAATTCCTTCACTGTCGGGTATCGGTCGGCGGGAACTACCGCGAGTGCCCGCTTCACAGCGCGCTCTACGTGATCGGGTACGTTCGGCCTGTGCACGCGCATCGATGGCGGCGGCTGCGTGAACCGCTGTGAGATCACGGATTGCTGCGTAGCTCCTATGAACGGCGGCAGCCCGGTGATCATCTCGTACAGGAGACACGCCAAACTGTACTGGTCGCTGCGCGCGTCCACGGTCTTCTCGCCGCTCGCCTGCTCCGGACTCATGTACGCGGGCGTTCCGACGACGAGGCCCGTCGAGGTCAGAGTGTCCGCGGCGATGGAATCCACCGCCCGCGCGATCCCGAAATCCGCAAGGCACGCGTGATCGCCCGAGAAGAGCACGTTGTCGGGCTTGATGTCGCGGTGCACGATGCCCTTCGAGTGCGCGTACTCGAGCGCCTCGCCGACGTCTCTGGTTATCCTCAGCGAGTCTTCGATCGGGAGCTGCTTCTCTTTGGCAATGCGCGTGCGGAGTGAGCCGTCCGCCATGTATGGCATGACGTAGTACAGCGTACCACGGGACTCGCCCGAGTCGAGAATGGTGAGCAGATGTGGATGCTGCAGCGCCGAGCTGTGCTTGATCTCGCGCAGGAAGCGCTTCGCGCCGATGGCCTGGGCGAGCTCCTTGTGCAGAACCTTGAGCGCGACGTGCCGCTCCTGCCGGTTGTCGCGCGCGAGATACACCACGGCGGCGCCGCCGCGTCCGAGCTCCCGCTCGATGGTGTATCGGGCGGTGAATTCGCCTGTTACGGTTGGGTCATGTTCCATTGCGGCGCCCTTTTAATAGGCGCGGCAAACATAAGTCCGTCCCGGGAATCCGCCAACTAAACGGCTACCGTTCAATCGGCTCCGTCTGTAGGCCCCGCTCCTGCCATGCGGCCCATCCACCGACGAGCGCGCGCGCCTTCGGCCAGCCCGCCGCTCTCAGCTCTCGCGCCACACGGGCGCTTGTGGCTTCATTCCGTCAAGCGCAGTACGCGGCAAGCCACGCATTCCTCGGCAGCGCCAGGCTCGCCGCGCTGTCTATCACGCGGTCAGGAGGGATGCGCACCGAGCCGGCGGCGCGCGCGTCTGAAGAGTCGTACGACTTGCCGGTCCGAACGTCGAGGATCACCAGACCTTCGCCGGCAGCGCGCAGCCGCTCGACTTCGTCGAACGTGATGAGCTCGTCGCTCGCCACCAGGCCCGCGCCTGTTGCCACCACAGGCACAGCCAACTCGCTTGTCACCTCGCGAGCGGGGAGATCGCGCGTCAACTTCACCAGCAGCGTGCCGTGAAATACCAGCGAGACGAGAACGACCAGCGCTGCAATCGGGAAGAGCTCCTTCCCTCCCGGGACGCCGGCGAAGACGGGAAGCAGCACCAGCAGGAGCGAGTTGAGTCCGCGCGGACCGTACCACACGACCAGGCGCCGGCTCATCGGGCTGAGCTTCATCGGCCCGAGCGCCAAAGCCATCACGGCCGAGCGGACCAGCACGGCGAACAGGGCGAAGCCGGCCGTTCGAAGATCGATGACGTCGAGACCCAGCCATATCAGCGACGCGCCGAACGCGACGAAGGCGAGCAGCAGGAACATCTCGCTCGTCGCTTGTCCGTACTCGGTGAAGCAATCGCACAGCTCGACGTCGAGCAGCGCGATCGTGAACCCCGCCGAGAACGCCGCCATGAATCCCGACCCGTGCAGCAGCTCCGCGGACGCGTACGCGCTGAATGCTACTCCGATCACGTACAACGCCTCGTAGTCGCGGCGCATGCCGAATCGGCCGCGCACGAGCTCGAGCAATCGCACCGAGGCGTATCCCACCGCGGCGCCGACGGCGGGACCGATCAGGAATATCTTCGCCGAAACCCCGATCGCTTCGCCGGTCGCGAGCGCTCCGCCGCTCGCCATGAAGGCCATGGCAAGCAGGACGATGGGCAGCACCACCAGATCGTTGAGGCCGCTCTCGACACGCAGCGCGAACGACGCAGCCTGTGGCACGTTCTGCTGGCGCAGCAGGCCGCGCATCATCACGGGATCGGTCGATCCAAGTGCCGCGCCCAGGAGAAGCGCGGCGGGGAGCGGAAGATCGAGCAGCAGCGCGCCGGCGCCCCCGATCAGCAGCGAAGTCAGCAGTGTCCCGGGTCCGAGCGCCACCGCCGCGACAGTTGCGTGGCGGCGCACGCCGGAGTAATCGACCGCGACGGAATCGGAGAAGAGCACCAGCACCAGGCTCACGATTACGATCGCGCCGAGCGCGATGGAATCAAAGCCGAAATCGAGCACGCCGAGCGCGTGGGGCCCGAGCAGCGCGCCGAGCGCCAAAAAGATCGCCGCCTGCGGCACTCCGACCCGATCCATCGGGCCAGAGAGCGCGGCGGCGATCACTACCACCAATCCAATGAGCCCGATTACTCCAGCGAGCTCCGCGGGTCCCAGGGCTTCCACGCCCGCAATAATAGCGTCAGCTGGCGTATTACAAAAACCGGGACCCTCGCGGATCCCGGTTTTTTAGCCAGTGACACCAGCTCGGTCAGCCGCGTGGCCGCCTGCGATCGCGAGCGCCCTTTCTCGCGGAGTCGTGCTGAGCTCTGCGCTCGCGAATCTGCGCCTTGCGGGCGTCGAGTCGCGTGCGCTGCTCCGCCGTCAAAACGGCACGGACCTCTGCCTGCTCCTGCTGGCGCAGGGCCGCGACCGTGGTGCCGAACGAACGTGCGCGAGTCATCGCCGCGCGCGCCGCCGCGGTGTCGCCCCTCTGGCGCGCGGCGCGAGCCGCCTCCATGTCAGGACGCGCCTGCGCCCGGAGCTGCTCGAACTGCGTGCGATACTTGGCGTGTATCGCCTTGATCTGGTCCTTCTGCGAGTCGCTGAGGTCGAGCTGCCGCATCCCGGCGTGCGCACCGCGCGCGCCCTTTGCGGGCCGCTGGCCCTGTTGCGTCGGGGCCTGCCCGGACGACACGCCCGCGGCACCAAGGAGCAACGCGACGGCAGCCGCCGCTGTGCGAATTCGGTTCATTCTGCCTCCAATCCTGATTGAGATGGACCCGGCACCGTGTGTGGGGTCGCATGATTGGACGGAGGGGGCAAGCATTAGTTAAGGCGCTGTGGCGCAGGGAATTTGCCAGGGAATCCAAGACACGAGAAGCCAGAATACCAGAAAGCCAGAAGGGAGCAACCGCGGTCGCTCCCTTCTGGCTATCTCAATTCTGGCATCTCAATTCTTGGATTCCGGTTGGGCTCGGCCAGGAGTCTAGCCTGCCGCCGCCGCGGGCACCCCGCCGAACCTTCTTTCCCGCGCGTGGAACTCGGCCACAGCCGCGTGCAGATCCTTGGCCGAGAAATCAGGCCACAGTATCTCGCTGAAGTACAGCTCGGCGTAGGCGCACTCCCATAACAGGAAGTCGCTCAGCCGCTGCTCGCCCCCGGTGCGAATCAGCAGATCCACTTCGCGCGACGGACCGCGGTCATGCTCCACTTCGCCCAGCAGCCGCATGAACTGCTCGCGCGAGAGGTGATCGCTGTCGGCCCGCCGGGCCGCGCGCAGTATCGAGTCCCGCGCCGAATAGTCCACGGCGATCCTGAGATCCAGCGTCGTTCCTTCGCTCGTTGCGGCCTCGGCGGATTCGATCGCCTTGCGCACCTCGCTGGGAATCCGGTCGCGCCTTCCTATGACGGTGAGCCGCACACCGTTGGCGATGCAGCGGTCCACCTCGGACAGCAGATATCGCCGGAACAGACGCATCAGCATCATCACTTCCCGCTGCGGCCGGTTCCAGTTGTCCGCGGAGAACGCATAAAGAGTGAGAACCCGGATGCCGCACTGCGGCGCGGCTTCGACGATCCGCCGCGCCGTGCGAGCCCCTTCCATGTGGCCCGTAGGACGAGTGCTTCCGCGCGAGACAGCCCAGCGTCCATTCCCGTCCATGATGATGGCGACGTGAATGCCCTTGGCGCCTTCCTCGCGCTGCTCGAGAACGTGCGCGCTCGTGCCGGCCCGGCGGCCGGTTCTGCCGGTGAAGCCCATGCGCCTACTTGTGGTCACGGGTCGCGTGGATGAGGGCTTCCATGTGGTCGAGATACCGCTCGAGCGCGCGCCGCCCTTCGGCGGTGAGGCGATACTCCGTGCGCGGCACCCTGCCTTCGAACGACTTCGTGCAGGCTACGTAACGCGCGTCTTCGAGCTTGCGCGCGTGGACGCTGAGATTGCCGTCGGTGATCTTGAGCAGCTTCTTCAGATCGTTGAAGGTGAGCTTCTCGTTGACCGCGAGCGCGCTCACGATTCCTAGCCGCACGCGCTCATGGATCAGCCTGTCGAACTCGGCGGTGTCCGGTCCGATGGCGCGTCCGCGCACCGGGCGGAGCTTGCCGGAATCGACGTTGCCGCGGTCCTGCCGGACAGCTCCCTGCTTAGCCACCGTGCCTCCTCGCGATCGGAATCCCGAACAGGATGTGCAGCCCGCCGAACGCGGCGGCCATCAACAGATCGTTCGTCGCCGCGGGGGTGAACAGCGCTATCGCGCCCGCGACCATGAAGCAGAACCCCATCACCGGAACGACGCGCACGGAGAAGGCGCCGCCGGCTACGACGGCGGTTCCATAGATGAGGAGCCACAGCCCCGGAAGCACGTCGTACATGCCCAGCTTGTAGAGCTGGATGGTGAGCAGCGCGCCGACGATCATCGGCGGCGAGAAGCTGAGCAGAAATTTCCGGCCCGCGCCGGACATCAAAGGCAGGCGGGCGGCGCGCGCCTTTCGCACGATCGCGGCGATCATTATGACCGGCGCGAGGAACGCGGCTGCGAGCCATGTGTTGAGCCAGCCGACTTCCGTAGGCTGGCGGGCCGCGATCGTGGCCGCTGTCAGTGCGGCGACGCCGACGATCACCATCCCCCACCCGGATACGGCGGTGAATGCGCCCGCCCGCTCCATCGTGTCGCGGATGAACGCGAGGTTGTCCATCGCCCTGATGTGCAGGGACGGCTCTTCGGCGGCGTCGATTTTCCGGATCGGTCTAACTGAGGCCATGTAGTTAGTCTAGAGGGTGGGCTCCCTCCGGGTCAAGTACTTTACCCAATAAAGCGACTTCCCCCGGAGGCCCTACGGAATCGAGATCGGCCCCGGCAGGGGATCGCTGGCCGGGAAACTCTGCTCCCCCATACGGTCCAGCCGGCGCTCGTCGATCGCCGTGGCGAGCATGCTCACTACCTTCTGGCAGAAGGCGGGCAGGTCCTCGGGCTTTCGGCTGGTGACGAGTTTCTGGTCGACCTCGACCTGCTTGTCCACCCACTCCCCGCCGGCGTTGACGATGTCGCTCCTGAGGCTGGGCGAGGACGTGAGAGTCCTACCCTTCACGGCGCCCGCTTCCACCAGGAGCCAGGGCCCGTGGCATATCGCGGCCACCGGCTTGTCGGCCTCCATGAATTCGCGGACGAACTCCACCGCTTTGGCGTTGGCGCGCAGCTTACCCGGACTCTGCTCGCCTCCCGGAAGCACCAGCGCGTCGAAGTCCCGTGCCGTGGCCTGGTCCACCAGCTTGTCCACTTTGAATTTGTCGGCCTTCTCGCCGTGGTTCACTCCCTGGATCTCGCCGTCCTTGTCGGAGACGAGCGTGAGCGTAGCGCCCGCGTCGGTGAGGGCCTTCCACGGCTCGGTCAGCTCGACCTGCTCGACGCCGTCCGTCGCGAGAAACGCGACCTTCCGGCCTTTCAGGGAATCGGCCATGTCAGTCCTCGCCGCTTTTCTCCGCGGCCTCTTCGCGCTTGCGGCGAAGATCTTCGAGCGCGGGATTCTCGTGAGTCTTCGGGATCATCGATTCGCGGTCGTCCGTCTCGGTTTGCGCCACGCGAATCTTGTCTTCGTCGTGTATGCGCTCGTCGCCCGGGTTGCTCTTCTGATCGGTGACCGACGAGCCGCGCGGACTATGTCCGCGTCCGGTCGGATCGAACTTGCCCGGGCCGTGCGCGCCTTTTTTTCCTGGCATTTCTTTCTCCTTGATGAGTCTTTTCATGTGCATCAGGGTCACGAACCGTGCCATATTCCGACATGCCGCTCCTCCCGCTTTACGGCCATGCGTCGCTGCGCAAACGGCTGGCTAGCAGCGCCGCCGCGGGCCGGCTTCCGTCGAGCCTGCTGCTCCACGGTCCCGCCGGGATCGGCAAGCAGAGATTGGCGATATGGCTGGCGCAGCTGCTGCTGTGCTCCAGTGACTCGGAGCGTCCGTGCGGGAGCTGCCAGCACTGCCGCTACATGTCGGAGCTGCATCACCCGGATCTGCACTGGTTCTTTCCGCGGCCGCGGCTCAAGGACCCGGATCCCGACCCCGACGACGTCCGCGACGATTACCGGGAAGCGATTGTCGAGCGCGTGGGAGCGGGCGGTCTGTACGAGGCCCCCTCCGGGAGCGAGGGAATCTTCATCGCGGCCGTGCGATCGCTCACGCGGGACGCCATGCTCGCGCCCGCGCTCGCTTCGCGAAAAGTCTTCGTGATCGGCGATGCGGAGCGGATGGTGTCGCAGGAGGGAGCGGATCAGGCCGCCAATGCTCTTCTCAAGCTTCTCGAAGAGCCGCCATCGGACACTGTCTTCATTCTCACGTCGAGCGAGCCGTCGGCGCTGCTTCCAACCATTCGCTCGCGCGTCGCCGCGGTGCGGGTGCCGCGACTCACCGAAAAGGAAGTCGCGGATTTTCTGCAGGATCCGCACGTCGCGGCCTACATCAAGCAGCGAAAGCGCCCGCAGCCCCGCGCGGACCTCCTGGGCGGCGCGCCGGGCCGCGTTCTCAACGAATCCGAGGACGCGCAAGCGATCACCGTCGCGCGGAAGATGCTGGACGCCGCGGCGGGCCGCACTCCCGAGCGGTTCTCTCTGGCGCTGACCCGCGGCGTGAGCAACGCGCGCGGCGCGTTCACCGATTCGCTCGACGCGCTGACCGTGCTGCTCACCGAGCGCACCCGCGAAGCGGTCGCACGGGAAGACCGCGTTCGCGCGGCGCGGCTCGCGGCCGCAGCAGATCTGGTCGAGGTCGCGAAGGAGCGCGCCGCCGGCAACGTGAACCCTCAGCTCGTCACGGCCAAGCTCGTGCTCGACCTGAGCGAGCACCTGTCGTGACGGACCGTCCCGGCAAGCTGAGCCACGTGGACGATGCCGGCCGCGCGCGGATGGTGGATGTCAGCGCAAAGCCTGAGACCGAGCGGATGGCCCGCGCCCGCGGCACGATCGAGATGCAGCCCGCGACCGTCGCGGCGATCCGCGCCAACCAGACGCCGAAGGGCGACGTGCTCGGCGTCGCGCGCGTCGCCGGCGTGCTGGCGGCCAAGCGCACGGCGGAGCTGATCCCGCTCTGCCATTCGCTCGCGCTCACGGATGTGGATGTCTCGCTCGAGCTGGACGACAGATTGCCTGGAGTGCGAGCGGAGGCGGTTGCGCGCACCGTCGGCCGGACCGGGGTGGAGATGGAGGCAATCGTGGCCGTCTCCATCGCGCTCGTGACTGTGTACGACATGGCGAAGGCAATCGACAAAACGATGGTCCTGGGCGGCATCGAGCTCGTTGAAAAGCGCGGCGGTGCGTCCGGCCGGTAGCCCCCAAATCAACTTCCCCCTTCCCTGCGGAAAGGCGGGAACGCTTATTTCCGCGTTAACGCTCGCGCTATAGTATCGGCCACACCACCGACCGAGGACTTTCCTTGAGCCAAGCGACTGAAAACACCGGAGTTTCCCACGAAGCCTGGGGATCCCGAATCGGGTTGATCCTGGCGATGGCGGGCAACGCCGTCGGGCTGGGCAACTTCCTCCGCTTCCCGCGCCAGGCCGCGGTGAATGGCGGCGGATCCTTCATGATCACGTACTTCATCGCGCTACTGCTGCTCGGCATTCCGCTTATGTGGATCGAGTGGGGCGTGGGCCGCAACGGCGGCCGCTACCGCAAGGGACACATCCCCGGGATGTTCGCGGCGATCTGGAAGCATCCAGCGGCGAAGTATCTCGGGGTGGTCGGCATGATCATCCCGTTGACGGTGATGATCTACTACACGTACATCGAGAGCTGGACGCTGGCGTTCGCGTACTTCTCCATCGTCAAGGACTACTGGGGCAATACCACCCAGGAAGCGATGGTGACGTACCTCCAGACGTATCAGGGAATCACCCCGGGCAGCAGCCACATCACGGCGCTGGGATTCTTCCTCGTCACGCTGGTGGTCAACATCTGGATCCTGTCGCGCGGAATCTCCGGCGGCATCGAGAAGCTGGCCCGGATCGGCATGCCGATCCTGTTCCTGTTCGCGACGATCCTCGCGGTCGTGGTGCTCTTCCTGCCGCCGGGACCGGGCGGAGAGACTCCATGGCAAGGGTTGCAATTCATTTACAATCCCGACTTCTCGCGGCTGGATGAGCCCAGCGTCTGGCTCGCGTCCGCGGGACAGATCTTCTTCACACTGTCGGTCGGAATGGGCTCGCTCCAGGCGTACGCGTCGTACCTCTCGAAGAAGGACGACATCGCGCTGAATGGAATCGCGACCGCCGCGACGAACGAAACGGCGGAAGTGGTGCTCGGCGGTACGATCGCCATTCCAGCCGCGGTCGTGTTCTTCGGCGTGACCGGCGCCATGGCGATCGCGCAGTCGGGATCGTTCAACCTTGGCTTTGCCACGATGCCCGTGGTGTTCCAGCAGCTGCCGATGGGCAATATCCTCGGCTTCATGTGGTTCGCGCTGCTGTTCTTCGCCGGCATCACGTCGTCCGTCGCGATGCTCACCCCGGTCGTGGCCTTTTTCCGCGAGGAGTTCGGCTGGAAGCGGGAGCCGATCGCGTGGACGTTGGGGCTCATCACGCTCCTGTTTGGCCTGATGCACATCTTCTGGCTGCAGTACGGGTTCCTCGACGAGTGGGATTACTGGGCCGGCACGTTCGGTCTGGTGCTGCTCGCCGTGATCGAGACCGTGTTGTTCATGTGGGTCTTCAAGCCCGACCGCGCGTGGGAGTCCATCCACCAGGGCGCGGACATCCAGATTCCAAAGGTTTTCAAGTTCGTCATGACGTATGTGACGCCGATCTATCTGCTCTTCATTCTGATCTGGTGGGCGAAGGACGACGCCATTCCGATTCTCACCAATGCGAAATCGGCGGGTGGCGGCGTACTTACGGATGAGATGCACCCGTACATCACCGGGGCCCGGCTGCTCATCGTTGCGTTCGCCATCATCTTCTCGGTGTTCATCCGCATCGCGTGGAAGCGCAACAAATACGACGACCGCGCCGGGTTCGTCGAAATCGATCAGTCAGGGAGGACGACCGTATGACTACCGGAGCGATCATTTTCATGGCGCTGAGCTGGACGTTCGTGCTCGGGCTGACCGGCTGGGCGTTTTACCGGCTACTGACGCACAAGGCGCATCATGATCCGGATGGAATCGGGCCGGCGACGCCGCCCGAGCCGCCGGCACGGGGGCACTGAAAAAGATCCACTTCGAACTGAACAGCTAATAGCGGCAAGCTATTAGCTGTTCAGTTCGCGGTTGCCGTTCGGACTAGACGTAACCGCCGGATCGCGGCGATTCCCGCCACCGGTCCGATCGCCAGAAACACGAGCGCCCATCTCCACCCCGCGCGCTCCGCGAAAACCGGAACCATCTGCATCGGCAGCATGGTCAGCAGAAATCCGAGCGACGTCTGCATCGTGAGCGCCGTACCCACCGCGTGAGCCGGCACTGACTCCGTGACCAGCGTGCTGAACTGCGCGCTGTCGGCGATCACGAAGAACCCCCAGGCCAGAGCGAACGGCGCGAGCAGCCAGAGCGACAAACCGAAAAAAAGCGCGCTGAGCGCGCAGCATGCGCCGCTCGCGACGAGTGAGATAACAACCAGTCGCTCGCGCCCGTTCTTGTCCGCGTACAATCCACCCCACACGCACCCGGCGCCGCCGACCGCGATCGCGAGAAAGGCGAGCAGTGTCACCGGCACGCCGGCGCCTTCTCCGCGGGCGAGCACGCTCGCGGCGAGGAACGCTGGAATCCAGGTCCACACCGCGTACAGCTCGAACATGTGGCCGAGGTAGCTCGCGGTCGCGAGCCGCCATTCGCGAACGCGCGCGACCGAGCCGACGAGCCCCCAGGAGAATGGCCGCGACGCAAACGCGTACGGGCCGTCGCGGTAGCCGAGCCATACGAGCAGCGCGGCGACGACGGCGAACGCCGACGCCGCGAGGACCACGGGCGTGGCGCCGGTATCCGGAATCGCATGCACCAGGTACGGCGTTGCCTTGCCGACCGTGAGCGCACCCACGATCGTGCCGATCGCCAGCCCGCGCTGCGCGCGGAACCAGGTCGAGATCATCTTCATCGCCGGCGGATACACGCCCGCCAGGCAGAACCCCGTAAGGAATCGCAGGACGAGCGCCCCACGGTAACCGTCCGCCATCAGCACGGCGGCATTGGCCGCGGCGCCAGCCAACGCGGACATCGCAAACAACGTCCGTGAGCGAAGGATGTCCGCGAGGTTCAGGGTCGCGGAGACCGCAGTGCCGGCGACAAATCCGAACTGAACTATGGTAGTGAGCCAGCCCGCTTCCGACGCAGTGAGTCCCCACAACCCGGCGAGCTGGGGAGACACGGCGCTCGCCGAAAACCACAGCGACATTCCGAGCAGCTCGGCGCTGCCAAGCAGTGCCAGCGCCCGCCACTTACCGGAGTTACTGGGTTCTTGCATGGGCGAGAAAGTTCGGTCGCTCCGCGGATGTAGCAAGGGAATCCAAGAAGCGAGATGCCAGAAAGCAAGATGACCAGACAGCCAGATCGTGCTCTTTCTGGCTAGCTGGCCGTCTGGCTAACTGGCATCTCACTTCTTGGTTTCCCCGACCAACTCTTGGACTTACGGCGAGTCATGAGGAGCCCGAGATGACCCGGCTGGGACTCGAACCCAGGACCTACGGCTTAAAAGGCCGCTGCTCTACCAACTGAGCTACCGGGTCGGTGCCCTGCCAATATACCAGCCACTGAAAGCGATCGGACAGGTCAGGCCGGATCGGCGTCGTCGTCGAGGTTCTGCGGGTCGTGCTCACCTTCGACCGGAATGAGCGAGATCCTTCCGTCGTCTTCGAGGATCGCCCACTTGATCTGGTCCAGCCGCTCGTACCCGGCTTTGTGCATCTCCGCGAGCAGCTCTTCGGGCGCAATGCGCTCGCGGTTCATGTTCTCTTCGATGTAGCGGCCCGAGCGGACGAGCACCGTCGGAGTTCCGCTGATGACGCTGTGGGCGCGCGTGTAGAGATGGCTCACTATGGACGTGAGCAGCACCAGGGTCAAAAGCGTGGCGGTCGCAACCACCGCGTTTGTCATCGAGATGTCTTCCCCGATCGCCGCCTGCGAGAATAGCTCGGGGATGAGCAGGAGCATCACCAGCTCGATCGCGGACATCTTGCTCAGCTCGCGCTTCCCCATCGCCCGCAGAGCGATCATCAGGAAGACGTAGATGAAGGCGATGCGAATGACGGTTTCCATCAACGCCCCGCCCTGGCCCCAAACCTTGAAGAGGACCAGCACGGGAACCAGCACCAGCAGCCCCAGCCCGACAGTCTGCGCCCAGCCGAATCTCAGGCTGCGGCTCAACTTCGGCAGCTCCGGTGGGGCGGCTGCCTGCTTCTTCATTCTGGGCGCCACGATCAGGTGCTCCTGGAAGGTCCAGCCTGCGGAAAAAGCGAAACCCGTGCCGTGTCTCGGTACGGTAACAGCTTCTCGCCAAAAGGGGCTTTCGGGCCTATTTTGTTGCAGTGGAAACTTCGACCTCCCTCCTGAACCGGCTCGACCGCCGCGATCGCGCGCTGTTCACGCGCTGGGCGATCGGTCCGGCCGCGACACACGCCGTCCAGCGCTTCTGGCGCATCATCACGCACCTCGGCGGAGTCCAGGTGACCATGACGGCCGCGCTGGTGCCGCTCGCCTTCGGGCAGGACTTGCTGCAGCTCGCCGCGTGGAACGCTCTGGTCACTCTCGGGCTGTCGCACTTCATGGTGCAGATCATGAAGCGCAAGCTCGGTCGCCCGCGCCCGTCGAGCGGCATCGGCTGCTCGACGTTCATCGCCGAGCCCGACCGCTTTTCCTGCCCGTCGGGACACGCCGCGGCCGTGATGTCGGTGGCTGTGGTGTACGCGATGACGTTCCCGGCGTGGGCCGCGCCGCTGCTCGCGCTCGCGATGGCGGTTGGGGCGTCGCGCGTCTTCCTCGGCGTGCACTACCCGGGTGACGTCGTCATCGGCCAGGGGATCGCGATCCTCACCGGAGCTGTAGTAATCGCGATTTGATGGCCGGCACGCAGCCGCCGGCCGCGCAGGACCCGCGCGCGGAAGTCACGCTCGAACAGACGCTCTTCCCGGCCACGCCTCCCCCTGCGCTCGACCTTCGCAGCGCGCCGCTGCCGCCCAGGGTTCGCCCGGACGCGCGGCTCGGCGTGCTGGACATCACCGAGTTCTTCGGCGAGACGACCGGTGGGATCAGGACTTATCTCCTCGAGAAGGCCAAATATGTCGAGGCCTCCCCGTCGCTCCGGCACGTTCTCGTCGTTCCCGGCCCGGCTGATTCAGTCACGCAAAGCGACGGCGTGCGGTGCTATCGTCTCCGCGGCCAGCCTGTCCCGACGCAGCACCCGTACAGGTTCATGTCCGGGCTCCGCGCCAACACGCGCATCTTTGCGCACGAGCGGCCCGACGTAATCGAGGTCGGGAGCACCGGCGTCGTGCCATGGCTCGTGAACCGCGCTGCCAGAGGCACGAACATCCCGGTCGTGTGCTTTTTTCACAGCGACTTCCCGAACATCATCGCGCCGCACCACAAAACAGGCGCGGGCTGGAGTGCAGCGCGCGAGCTGGCCTACGGCTACCTGCGCATGCTGGACCGATTTTTCGTCACGACTCTCGTCGCATCCGATTTCTCGGCGTCCGAGCTCCGGCGCGTCGGCGTCGAGAACACTGTCCGGGTTCCGATGGGCGTGGACCTGGAGCGGTTTCATCCGCGGAGGAAAGCGCACGCGGAGGCCACCCGCCGCGACGCGTCCCTGCCAGAAGGCCCCCTCGCCGCTTACGTCGGGAGGTTCGCGCGAGAAAAGGATCTGCACGTGCTGGTGGATGCGTGGAGCATAGTAGAGCAGAGCTCGGACGCCACCCTGCTAATGATCGGTGACGGCCCGTTGCGGCCCGAGCTGCAGGCGCGCGCAAAGTCCAAGCGCATCCGCTGGATTCCCTTCGAGAAGAATCGTGAGCGGCTCGCGGACCTCGTAGCCGCGCTCGACTTTTACATCGCCCCCGGACCAGTCGAGACCTTCGGGCTCGCGGCCGTGGAAGCGCTGGCATCGGGGATCCCCGTGCTGTCGTGCGATCGCGGCGCGGTCGCTGAGCACGTGCAGCGGTCGGGCGGCGGGCGCCTGTTCGTTACCGGCAGCGCGGGGAGCCTCGCGGAAGAAGTCGTCGAGATGACTCGCGCGGATCTCCCGGGGCTGGGCGCCAATGCTCGCGCGCACGCCGAGAAGGAGCACAGCTGGTCCGGAACCTTCGACAGACTTTTCAAAGTGTACGCAGACCTCGCGAAGTGACGCACGCGCCATCCGCGTCCGCTGAGGGGATGCGCCTCGCGATCTTCACCGATACCTACCCGCCGCACATGAACGGTGTAGCGGCCGCGCTGGGGCGGCTCGCGAGCGCCGTGCGCGACCGCGGCGGAGAAGTGCGCGTCGTTACCACTTCGGACCCGCGCGCGCCCGCGGGGGAGTCCGAAGTGAGGCGGTGGCCGAGCATTCCATTCTGGGCATACCCGCAGCTGCGAGTGTCGGCGCCGCCGCCCGGACGCATCGCACGCGAGCTCGCGGCATGGCGGCCGACTCTTGTGCACATAGCGACCCCCTTCGGCGTCGGGCTCGCCGCGCGCCGCGCGGCCATCGCGCTCGGCGCGCCCATGGTCACGTCGTACCACACGAGCTTCAGCCAGTACGCGGCATTTTACAAACTCGGCAAGTTGAGCGAGCCGGGTTGGTCGTTCCTCCGCTGGTTCCACAACAGTGGGCAGCGGACCTATTGTCCGTCCAACGCGATCCGCGACGAGCTGGCCGCCCACGGATTTCGCAACGCCAGGATCTGGGGCCGGGGCGTGGACATCTCCCGGTTCAACCCCGGGCGACGCACCGCGGAAATGCGCGAGCGCTTTGGCGCGCGGCCCGACCAGGTCGTAGTCGCGTACATCGGCCGTATCGCTGCGGAGAAATGTCTCGCAGTCGCGGCCGCGGCGATGCGGCGACTGGAAGCCGACGAGAAGATTCGCTTCGTGATCGTCGGCGAAGGGCCGTACGAGAGCAAGCTCCGCGCTCTTTCGCCGGCGAGCACGGTGTTCACCGGCCGGCTATCGGGCGACACGCTGAGCGAAGCGTACGCGTCCGCGGACCTGTTCATGTTCCCGTCCAACACGGATACCTTCGGCCAGGTTCTGCTGGAGGCGATGGCCTCGGGGTTACCGGTCGTCGCCGCGGATGCGGGCCCGACCCGCGAAGTCGTGGGCGCCGAGGCCGGCTCCATCTTTCCAGCCGGCGACGACGCGCAGCTCGCGGCGCAGCTCCAGCGGCTCGCCCGCGATCCGTCGGTTCGCGCGAGCATGAGTGCGGCCGCGCTCAGGGCCGCGGCCGGCCGATCCTGGAATTCCGTGTTCGACGATCTGGTTCGGGACTACAACACGGTCAGTCCAGCTCCGGGTTAAAACTCCCAGTCGAGGCTCTATGGGGATTATTTACTGGCTGGGTTTTCCCGACTTCCCCCGGGCGAGGCAGCGCGCCACGGCGGCGGTCAGCTCCGTGCCGCTGAAGGGCTTCTGCAACAGGTCCAGATCCGGCGGAATAGACTGGCCAAGCTCCTGGCTGTCGCTGTATCCGGAGATCAACAGGACGGGCAGACTCGGAAACTCGATCGCCGCTCTGCGCGCAAGCTCCAGCCCGCCCATCTCGGGCATGATGATGTCGCTGACCAGCAGATCGATCGCGCCCTTCCCCGCGGCGAGCATCCTGAGCGCCTCGGTGCCGTCGGCGGCTTCGAGCACGTCGTAGCCGTTGCGCGCGAGCAGGCGCGACGCGACCCGTCGCACGGGCTCCTCGTCGTCGGCGATGAGCACGGTCTGCCCGCGCGACTCGCGTCTCACTTCGAGTCGTGGCGGGGCGGTCGAGGGTCTCTCGCCTGAATCGCGAGCTTCCAGCGCGACTTCGGTTTGAAGCTTTCGCGTCAGGTCCCGCGCGCGCGCTACCGCACGGTCGATCTCGTCCAGTCCCTCGCGAATCGCCTCGACGCCGCCGAAATCGCCGCGCATCAGGTCCGCGTTCCCCTGGATTGCGGCAAGCAGGTTGTTGAGCTCGTGCGCGATGGCGCCGGGGCGTCCTCCGCTGCCCTCGCTCATGCGGGCACGCGCTCCGGCTCGAGAATCTGGCGCAGGGATGCGCCGCGCTCCCGCACCTCGCGCGGGTCATCGCCGCAGACTGTGACGTGCCCGAGCTTTCGGCGCGGTGCCGGCGCCTTGCCGTACATGTGCACCTTCGCATCGGGCACGCTCTCGATCCGCGACATGTCCGGCGCCGCGCCGAGCACGTTCAGCATCACGGAGTGCCCGACCGCCGCGGCCGGGCCTAGCTCCTTCCCCATGATCGCGCGCACATGGTTCTCGAACTGGCTCGTCTGTGCGCCCTCGATGGTCCAATGTCCGGAGTTGTGCACCCTCGGAGCTATCTCGTTCGCGATGAGCTTGTCGCCGGACTCGAACATTTCGAGCGTCAGCACGCCCACGTAGTCGAAGCCGGACATCATCCGGCGCACGTAGTCGCACGCGGTCTTCGTCTTGGCGTCGGTCACGTCGGCCGGCGCAAAGGAGCAAGCGAGTATTCCGTTATCGTGCTCATTCTCCACCAGCGGATAAAATACGATCCCGCCGTCGCGGCCCCGCGCCCCGATGATGGACAGCTCGCGATCGAACTCGACGAACTGTTCCAGAATCAGCGGCACTCCACCCAACGTGTCCCACGCTCCGGCCAGCTCGTCCTCGCCGCGGACGACTACCTGCCCCTTGCCGTCATAACCGAAGCGGCGAGTCTTGAGCACGGCGGGAAGCCCGATCTCATGCGCGGCCTTCTCCAGATCGCCGCGGCTCGCGACGTCGCGGCTGGGCGCGGTGCGGATGCCTGTGTGCTGGAAGCAGCGTTTCTCCAGCACGCGATCCTGCGCAACTCTCAACGCCTGCACCGGCGGAAACACCGGCACGTGCTTGGCGACCGCCTCCACCGCGCCGATCGGAATGCTCTCGAACTCGTAGGTGACGACATCGAGCCCTTCGGCGAACCGCTCCAGCTCCGCCGCGTCGTCGTACGGCGCCACGCGGAGCTCACCCACATCCCGAACTGGTGAATCGGGATTCGGATCGAGGAACCTGAACCGCGCGTCGAGCGACTGCCCCGCAATGGCGAGCATTCGTCCGAGCTGGCCTGCTCCGAGCACGCCGACGTTCATCGTTTCGCGCGCTTCCGCTTGGGTTTCGGCGCAGCCGGCCTGGCGGGATCCGGCTGCTCCAGCACGACGTCGCGCATGGCTTCGCGGTGCGCGCGCAGCGGGGCGCGATATCGCTCGTGCTTGCGCGCCAGGATCTGCGCGGCGAGCAACGCCGCGTTGATCGCGCCGGCTTTCCCGATGGCAAGCGTACCGACGGGAACTCCGGCGGGCATCTGCGCGATCGACAATAGCGAGTCGAGGCCTCGGAGTGCTTTGGATTCCACGGGGACGCCGAGCACCGGCAGAGTCGTCTTCGACGCCGTCATGCCCGGCAGGTGCGCTGCGCCGCCCGCGCCGGCGATGATCACTTCGATGCCGCGACCCTCCGCTTCAGTCGCGTACTCGAACAGGAGATCGGGCGTCCGGTGGGCCGACACGACCCTGGTCTCGTGCGGAATACCGAGCTGCGCCAGCGTGTCAGCTGCATGCGACATCGTCTCCCAGTCGGAGCGCGATCCCATGATGATGCCGACGAGTGGAGCAGCCATGATGATCTTGGTGACTAGTGACTAAGGACTAGCGACTAGTGATAAGCGACAGCTATGCCAGAAGCTGCCGCGGGTCATTGTCCGCCTGCGCCAACAGCAGGTCGGCCAGGTTGTCCAACCCATTCTCGCCTTCCGTCACGATCGAATCGAAGTCGAAGCTAAGCTGGCCGATGCGCCAGAAGCTGCGCCTGTGGTGCGCGGTTATCCCGTGGGAAGCCAGGCCGGCCACGTGATCGCGGGTGGTGTATCCGGCGTTGGTGTCCCAGCGGTACCCGGGATGCCTGCGCCCCAACGCGATCATCAGCCTGTCGCGCGTGACCTTCGCGAGGATGGAAGCGCAGGCGATGCTGTAGCACCGCGAATCGCCATGAACCACCGCGGTATGCGGCATCGGCAGGGTGCGGATCCGGTTGCCGTCGATGACTACGTGGTCCGGCTTTAGCGGCAGCCGCTCGAGCGCGCGCCGCATGGCAAGCACGCTGGCCTGATAGATGTTGATGCGGTCGATCTCGCGGACCGAGGCCGCGCCCAGAGCGACGCAGACGGCGCGCTCGCGGATTTTCAGCGCGAGCGTGAGCCGCGTTGCCGGCGGGAGCTTTTTCGAGTCGTCCACGCCGGGGATCGCGCGCTCGTTGGGGGACATCACCACGGCGCATGCGACGACTGGTCCCGCGAGGGGCCCGCGCCCTACCTCGTCCACTCCGGCGAGCATCGGTCCCATCGAGGCGCGAAGGTCGCGCTCGATCGTGCTCCAGCGTTTGCGTGGGTGAGGCCGGCGCGCGCCGGTTACACCCGAATCCCTCGACCCGTCACCGGGCTGAGGGCGCGCCACTTACTCGCCGGTTACCGGGACAGTGACTTTCGCCTTCCGCTCCTTGATGCGCGTCGCCTTGCCGGTGAGCTGGCGGAGGTAGTAGAGCTTGGCTCTGCGCACGCGGCCGCGGCGGACGACCTGCAGGCTCCCGATCATCGGGGAGTGCACGGGGAAGATCCGCTCCACCCCGATGCCGCTGGAAATCTTGCGGACGGTGAAGGTCTGGCTGACGCCGGCGCCGCGGCGCGCGATGCACACACCCTCGAAAGCCTGAAGGCGCTCTTTGTCGCCTTCCTTGACGCGAACGTTGACGCGGACCGTGTCACCGGCGCGGAAAGGCGGGATGTCGTCCCGCAACCACTCTTTTTGGGTTTCGATGAATGCGTGCATAAACTGAGCTCCGGCGCTGCTTAAAGCGCCCGGTGAGGATGTCTGGGGTAGACCTGACAAATTAACCGGGAAGCCGGCTCAAGGCCAGTCGCGGGCGATCAACGCCCCCGAAACTTGTCGATCTCCCGGCGCTGCTGCTTGGTGGGCTTACCCTTGATGAGCGCGTCTCCCATCGCCTTGTTCATCGCGGCGATCCGCTCCCGCGCCTCGCGGCTGGCCGCGGTCTCCTCGTACAGGTTGGCGGCGATCGTGGCCGCGCCCCGGCTCTCCGAAAGCGCGCGCACCACGACCACCCGCTCGTACGGGCCATTTCGGATGGACAGCTCCTCGCCGACGGCCACCGTCCTAGCCTTCTTCACACGCTCGGCGCTGACCTTTACCTTGCCGGCGTCGATGGCCTGCGCCGCCAGAGAGCGCGTCTTGAAGAACCTCGCGGCCCACAGCCACTTGTCCAACCGCACTGAAGCAGGCGTAGCTTTCTCCATGCTCAATTCTATCCGGTGCTGCGCCCTGGGCGCGCTGACAGCTCTCGCTTTCGCCCCTCGTCCAACTGACGCTCAAACGCTCAACAGAGTCGAGGAGCGCATTCGCGCCCACGTCGCCGCGAACACGGAGAGCGCCATCGGGCTCCTCGAGCGCTCCGTGAATATCAACAGCGGCACGATGAACCACGCCGGTGTGGAGGCTGTCGGCATGCTGTTCGCGTCCGAGCTGCAGCCGCTTGGCTTTCGCACCAGCTGGCTTTCGCAGGCCGTCGTGAATCGCGGAGGCCACCTGCTGGCCGAGCGTCCCGCGCGCCGGCGCAGAGGGCGGGTCGCGCCACTCAGACTACTGCTCATCGGCCACCTGGATACTGTTTTCGAGGGCGAAGGACAGCAGTTCGTGCGAACGGACAGCGTCGGCACCGGAGCGGGCGGCAGTGACATGAAAGGCGGAATCGTCGTGCTGGTGCAGGCGCTCAAAGCGCTGGCGAGCGTCGGCGCGCTGGACGACATGCACGTCATCGTGCTGCTGACGGGCGACGAAGAAAGCGCGGGCGAGCCGCATTCCATCTCCCGCGACGATCTGGTTCGCGCGGCACGGCGGAGCGATCTGGTACTTTCATTCGAGGGCGGCTCAGACTCCACCGCCGTCGTCGCCCGCCGCGGATCGAGCGACTGGGTCCTCACCGTGACCGCGCGGCAGTACCACAGCTCTGGGATGTTCGGCCAGAACTCGGGCTACGGCGCCATCTACGAGGCAGCGCGCATTCTCAACGACTTTCGCACCGCGCTCGAGGGACAGCAGTACCTGACGTTCAGCCCCGGCGTGATGGTGAGCGGCGAGAAGGTCAGCTACGACACCACCATGATGACCGGCACTGCGTCGGGCAAGACGAACATCGTTCCCCCGACCGCGGTCGTGCACGGCGACCTGCGGTTCATCACCGCGGGTCAGCTCGACTCCACACGCGCCGTCATGCGTGACGTAGTCTCCCGGAATCTTCGGGGAACGTCCGCGAACATCGTTTTCGGCGAGTCGTACTATCCGGCAATGGCCCCGACTCCCGCGAACTACGCGCTGGTTGCGGTCTACGACACTGTAAGCCGCGCGCTCGGCTACGCGCCGGTCGTGGGCAACGATCCGAGCCGGCGCGGCGCGGGCGACATCTCGTTCGTGGCGCCGATCCTTCCGGGGCTGGACGGGCTCGGGGTATTCGGCAACGGCTCGCACTCGCCGTCGGAGTCGGTGGATCTCACGTCGCTGCCGAAGCAGACGGCACGGGCGGCGCTGCTGATGTACCGGTTGTCGAGGGAGCCGAGCCGGACGCGGAGGCTGCTCGGAGCAACCAACAACTGAAGACAGGTTCGGGCAACAGGTTATTGGTTTTGGTTCTGGTTAGCTGACTGGTTAGGGGTGGGGGGAGAACCTGACCAACCAACAGAATGCCGGCCGTGACAACCTGCGCGTCAACACCGGGCGAACGATCATGCTGGGGTTGCGCGTCCGATACTGAACAGCAACACCAGGTTCGGGTAACAGGTTGCAGGTCGTAGGTTCTGGTTAACGACCGGTTGACGGTCATAGGTCGGAGGTACCCGCGGAACTAGTCGCCCTTTCTCTTCTGCTGCTCTTCACGCCACTTCGCGATCTTCGCATGATCGCCCGACAACAGCACCTCGGGGACCTCGTGCCCCCGGTACGACGGCGGGCGGGTGTAGCTCGGTGCGCTGATCTCCCGCCCCTCGTAAAACGAATCACCGCGCGCGCTGTCGAGGTCCGACATCGCACCCGGGAGCAGCCTCACCGTCGCGTCGATCACGACGAGCGCAGCCGCTTCTCCTCCGCTCAGCACGAAGTCTCCAACGGATAACTCCTCGGTCGCCAGAAAATCCGCGACCCGCTGATCCACGTCCTTGTAGTGTCCGCACAGCAGCGTCACCTCTTCGCCCCCGCTCAACCGCTGCGCGTGGGCTTGGGTGAACCGCCGCCCGCGCGCCGAGAGCAACACGATCGGCGCTTTGGCATCGAGCGACTCCACCGCCTCGAAAAACGGGTCCGGCTTCATCACCATGCCCGGGCCGCCGCCGTAGGGCGCGTCGTCCACTGTGCGGTGCTTGTCGTGAGTGAAATCGCGTAGATCCACAACCCGATAATCGACGCTGCCCGCGGCCTTCGCCCGCGCTGGGATGCTCAGCCCCAACGGGCCCGCGAAAAAGTCGGGGAATATCGTAACCACGTTCACGCGCAGCATCAGTCGAACAGCCCTTCGACGGGAGTGAGAATCACTTTGCCTTCGTGCACGCGAACCTCGCGGACCATCTCGGGTCGGTACGGCACGAGCACCGGCGCGCCGGAATCGCGCGCGATCTCGAGCAGGATCCCCTGCGGAACCTCGACGACATCCGCCACGCGGCCGAGCACCTGCCCCTCGGGACTCTCGGCGACGAGCCCGAACAGCTCCTGCACGAACACTTCGTCTTCCGCGGGGGGCGCGAGCTCTTCCTCGGGCGCGAACAGGAAGCGGTGGCCCCAGAGCTCCGCGGCGTTCCTGTCCGCGATCTCGGCGAACTTCACTATGCGCAGCCCGTCCTTGAACGGCCGTGCTTCGGTAACGGTCAGGGTTTCCTGGCTGTCCCCGGCATTTCCGAACGAATCACCCACATAAACACGACGGCCGGACGCGAAGAGCGCGTCCGGCGTGTCGGTAATCGGTTCGACGAGCAGCTCGCCCTTGATCCCCTGGGCCTTACGAATCCGCCCGATGATCGCGAGGCGCACTCACGTCACGCGCCGGCGTTCTCGCCCGCGCTCTCTTCGGTGTTTTCGGAAAGCGGCACGGCCTTGGCGCTGAGCGTCCTGCCGAGCCGCACTTCGTGGCGGGCCTTGAGGATGCCCGCGCGGCGGAGCAGCGAGCGCGCGGTGTCGCTCGGCTGCGCGCCGTTGTCCAGCCAGTAGCCCACACGCTCTGCGTCGATCTTGAGCCCACCCTCTGCCTGCCGGGGAGCATACTGTCCGATGATCTCGATGAACTTGCCGTCACGCGGACTCTTGGAGTCGGCGACGATGAGACGATACACGGGCGCCTTCTTGCGCCCGACCCTGCGAAGCCTGATGCGAACCATTTTCCTGATACTCCCTGCGGCGGTGATGGGTGGTGCTCCGGGCTCATCGCGTGCCCGGAGTTTCCGAGCCGCACCCGGTGTTGGGTAGCCTGTAAAGTTAACGCATTCCGAACGGCATCATACCCTGGCGGCCTCCAGAGGCCGCTTTTTTCATCATTTTCTGCATTTCCCGGAACTGGGTGAGTAGCCGGTTGACCTCGTTGATCGGCCGGCCGGAGCCCTTCGCGACCCGGGCGCGACGGGACCCGTTCAGAATCCCCGGCTCCTTCCGCTCCTCGGCGGTCATGGACAGCACGATTGCTTCGACGTGCTTCATGCGCTTGGGGTCCATGCTCTTCGCCTGCTTGAGCGCCGCCGTGTTCACGCCGGGCAGCAGCTTGAGAACGCCTTCGAGGGGGCCGAGCTTCTCCATCTGGCGCATGGCCGTCAGGAAATCGTTCAGGTCCATCCCCTCCTTGCGGATCTTCTTCTCCATCCGCTTGGACTCGGTCTCGTCGAACGCGGCCTGTGCCTTCTCCACGAGCGAGACCACGTCTCCCATCTGAAGAATCCGCCCGGCCATCCGCTCCGGATGGAATTCCTCGAGCGCGTCGGACTTCTCGCCGACGCCGATGTACTTGATCGGCTTCTTCGTGACGCCGTAGATCGAGAGGGCCGCTCCACCGCGCGCGTCGCCGTCCATCTTCGTGAGGATCACGCCCGTGACCCCGAGCCGGTCGTCGAAGCCCTGCGCGATCTTCACGGCTTCCTGTCCCGTCATGCCGTCGGCGACGAGCAGTATCTCGTCCGGCGAGATCGCCGATTTCAGCCGCGACAGCTCGTCCATCATCGCGTCGTCTATCTGGAGGCGGCCCGCGGTGTCCACGATGACGACACGGTCGCGCTCGCGCCGCGCGATCTCGATTCCCTGCTTCGCGATCTTTACGACGTCGGTCGTAATTCTGTCCGCGTGGACCGGGACCTCGAGCTGCCGTCCCAGCGTCTCGAGCTGGTCGATGGCGGCCGGACGGTACACGTCGGCGGCGACCAGGCGGACCGCGCGGCCCTCGGA
The DNA here is from genome assembly GCA_035527035.1 of Gemmatimonadaceae bacterium. GTDB lineage: Bacteria > Gemmatimonadota > Gemmatimonadetes > Gemmatimonadales > Gemmatimonadaceae > JACDCY01. Next base: position 26,687 of record DATLBG010000072.1, read on the forward strand.
CTTGAGCTTTCGCGCGAGCTTGGCGGCAGTCGTCGTTTTTCCGGAGCCCTGAAGCCCTACCATCATCACGATGGTCGGCGGAACGGAGCTGAGCTTGAGTCCCTCGCGGCGCTCGCCGAGCATGGCCGCGAGCTCCTCGTGCACGATCTTGACGAGCTGCTGCGCGGGCGAGACGGTGCGGAGCGAGCTGACGCCCACCGCTTTTTTTTCGACGCGCTCGAGGAACTCCCTCGTAAGCTGGAAGTTGACGTCCGCCTCGAGCAGGACGCGCCGCACCTCGCGGAGCCCCTCCTTTATGTCCGCCTCGCTGAGCACTCCCTTGCCGCGAAGGCGGGCAAAAGTGGCTTCGAGCTTTTCGCTTAGAGCTTCAAACATGTGATGGAACGTAATCGGGGCGGCTATTGGGTATCAGGTATCAGGTATCAGTATCGGAAAACGGCACACATCCCGCTCCTGACTGATACCTGATACTGATACCTTTTTCCCATGACCAGAGTGGAGCGCAAAGAAGAGATCTTACATTCCGAGCTGCCGGCCACGCTGCCCCTCATGGCGCTGCGGTCCACGATCGTGTATCCGCTGGGCACGATCGCCGTGCAGATGGGCGCGCCGGAGAATCTGGCGATGCTGCGCGCGAACCCCGACTCGGGGCTCATCGTCGCGCTGGTAGTCGCCACAGGGGATCAGGACGACGAGTCGGACCTCCATCGCTTCGTCGGGCGAATCGGCGTCGCCGCGCGGGTGCATGAGCGGATCAACCTTCCGGGCGACACCGTGCAGATCACGCTGCAGGGACTGCGGCGCATCGTCATCGACAAGATCGCGCAGACCGAGCCGTTCGCCCTCGTGCACGCCAAGCCGGCGCGCGAGATCGCGGCCAATCCCGACGAGGTGGGCGAGCTGGTGACTCGCGTGATCTCCGCGGCAGAGACGCTGTCCGAGCTCGTGGAGCGCATCCCCGACGAAGTGCCGGGAATCCTGCGCATGAACGTGTCGGATCCGGGACGTTTCGCCGACCTCGCGGCGACCAACCTGAATTTCCGGATCGCGGACCGCGACGAAGTGGTGCAGCGGCTGGACATCGGGCTGCGGCTGCGCTTCCTGCTGTCGCGGCTCGAGCGCGAAGTCGGGCGCGCGCGCGTCGTGGACGACGTGAAGAAGCAGACCGAGATCAAGATCGAGCAGCACCAGCGCGACTTCTACCTGCGCCAGCAGCTGCGCGCGATCCAGGCCGAGCTGGGCGAGGCCGACCCGGGAGAGAAGGAAGCCGTCTCGATCCTCAAGAAGATCGACGAAGCGAGTCTTCCGGAGCGCGCGGCGCAGGAGGCGAAGCGGGAGACGGAGCGCCTGCGGCAGCTTTCGCCGGCGTCAAGCGAGTATCAGGTCGTGCGCACGTATCTCGATTGGGTGCTGTCGCTGCCCTGGCACAAGCGCTCCAGCGACGATCAGATCGAGCTCAGGAAAGTCGAGGAGTCGCTCGACTCGCGGCACTACGGCTTGAACGAGGCGAAGGAGCGCATCGTGGAGTACCTCGCCGTACGGAAGCTCCGCAAGGGAGATCCGCGCGGTCCCATCCTCTGCTTCGCCGGCCCGCCGGGAACAGGCAAGACGTCGCTGGGCGAGGCGATAGCCGAAGCGATCGGCCGGCAGTTCTACCGGATTTCGGTGGGCGGCGTGCGCGACGAAGCCGAGATCCGCGGTCACCGCCGCACGTACGTGGGCTCGCTGCCCGGGCTCATCATCCAGGCGCTGCGTCGCGTGCAGGTGAACGATCCGGTGCTGATGATCGACGAGATTGACAAGATGACGAGCGGCGGCCCGTCGGGAGATCCGACCGCGGCGATGCTCGAAGTGCTCGACCCGTCGCAGAACAAGGATTTCGTCGACCACTATCTAAACCTGCCGTTCGACTTGTCGCACGTGTTGTTCATCTGCACGGCGAACAACATCTTCGATATCCCGGCGCCGCTGCGGGACCGGATGGAGATAATCCGGGTCTCGGGCTATACGATCGAGGAAAAGGTCGAGATCGCGTGGCGGTACATGCTGCCGCGGCTGCTCGAGGACCACGGAATTTCCGACAAGGACATCCAGTTCACCGACGAAGTGCTCGCCCACATCGCGAGCCGCTACTCGCGCGAGGCCGGGCTCCGCAACTTCGAGCGCAACGTCTCGGCGATCATGCGGAAGCGCGCTCGCGCGAAGGCGGACGGCGAGGAAGGGGCCTGGATCATCGACCTCGATCAGGTGCTCGAGATCCTCGGCATCCCGCGGTACGCGGTCGAGGCCGCCGAGATGGAGCCCGAGATCGGCGCGGTTACAGGGCTCGCGTGGACGGCGACCGGCGGCGACCTGATGATCATCGAGGCGCTCCGCATGCCGGGAAGCGGCAAGCTGACCGTCACCGGACAGCTCGGCGACGTGATGCGGGAATCAGTGGATGCGGCTTACTCGTACGTCCGGTCGCGTGCCGCGCAGCTGCGCATAGAGCAACATGAGTTTCGCGAATCAGATCTGCACGTCCACTTTCCCGCGGGCGCCATACCGAAGGACGGCCCAAGCGCGGGCGCTGCGGTGACGCTCGCGATCGCCAGCGTTCTGAGCAGGCGTCCCGTGCGCCGCGATCTCGCGATGACAGGCGAAGTAACGCTGCGCGGCCGTGTGCTCGAGATCGGCGGAGTGAAGGAGAAGGTGCTCGCTGCTTATCGCGCCGGGCTGCGCAGCCTCCTGATGCCCAAGAGCAACGAGAAAGACCTGCGCGACATTCCCGAAGAGGTGAAGAAGGACATGACGTTCACCTTCGTGTCCACGATGGACGAGGTGCTTCAGGTGGCGCTGCTGCCTGCGCCCGACGCGCCGCTGGCGGACGCCGCGCCCGCTGACGGGCCCTCAGCGCACGCTGCCGACCCGTTGCCATCGACCGCTGTCGATGCTCCTGACATGCCAGTACAGGCATGAGGCATCAGGTATCGGTGATCAGGTAAAGCAAAACAGCGCGAGTCCCCCGGGAGTAGTTCTCCTTCTGATACCTGATACCTGATACCCGATAGCTTTCCACGCATGGACCCGGCCCTCTCCACTCTGCTCAACCACGTCGTCATCGGCACTCTCTCGGGCGGCGTGACGAACACCATCGCCGTCTGGATGCTGTTCAATCCCAAGCAGCGGCGATTCGGCATTCAGGGCGCGATACCAAAAAACCAGGCACGGCTCGCGCGCAGCATCGGCCGCATGGTCGGCGAGCGGCTTCTCACGCCGGCGGACCTGCAGCAGGAGCTGAACCGCCCCGAGCTTCGCGCCGCGTTCGATCTGAAGCTCACGGAGCTGGTCCGCTCGGTCATCACATCCGAGCAGCCGCTCATAGACAAGGTCCCGCCCGCGGTCGTCACCGCGCTCGGCGCCGCGATGACGGACTACCTCCCGATCGCGATGGAGAAGCTCGGCGGATTCCTGGGCCAGCCCGCGACACGCGACAAGCTCCGCGTGGCGCTGCACTCGCTGTTCGACAAGTTCGTCAACGATCTCAGGTTCCACGAGCGCGTGCTGGCGAAGCTCATGGTGACCGAGAACAAGATGGATCGCGCGCTTGACGCCATCGAGACGGAGGGAGTCGAGCACGTCGTGAACCTGCTGGACGATCCGGTGATCCGGGAAGAGATATCGAAGACGATCCACGACGCGGTGCTCGAGTACCTGCAAAAGCCGATCGGCGAGATTCTCGGCAACGTCACGGACGCGCATGATCCGCAGGCGCCGGACAGGATCGCCGGCGCGATGGCGCCGATCATCTGGACATGGATTCACGACCAGCTGCCGAGCCTCGTGCAGAGGCTGGACATTCAGCAGATGGTGGAGAAGAAAGTGATGGCGTTCAGCATCGAGCGCGTGGAGGAGCTGCTGCGCTCGGTCATTCAGAACGAGCTGACGCTGATAGTCGTTCTTGGTTACGTGTTCGGCGCGGTGGTCGGGGTGATGACCTTTGGGCTATCGGTCGCGCTAGGCCTTTAACAGCAGCTGACAACAGGTTCGGGTTACAGGTTATTGGTCGTAGGTTTTGGTTAACTGATTGGTTACGGGTTAACGGTTTTTTGTACCAAACACCGTTAACCGTTCACCGGTCAGTTAACCATCACGTACGACCAACAACCTGTTACCCGAACCTATTTGCGCTAATGCGTTCCGGGCTGCGTTAGGCGAATGCCAGCGATATCTACTAAGGGACCGCTGTCAGCTGACGGCGCGTCAGTGTAAACCACGAGCGGCCTTCCCCCGACCTCGGCGACAATGACCCGCGCCGTCCGTCCTCCGGTCGCGAACGCCCGCACCGTCTCCGACTCCGCGCTCCCGTCCACCTCGAGCTTGCTCTCGATCGCGTCGTTGAGCACGTCGCGGAACTCCCCCGCTTCGACCGCTGAATCCCAGACGGTCACCCAGACCAGCGCTTCGCCGGCCGGCGTGTCCACTAGCGCGTAGCGATCGCCGTCCCACCCCGTCGCCCCACGGATTGCGTCGTTCTGATCCTCGGTGTGCTGGTACAGAAATAAGCGCGTCTCGAACTCGCCGAGGGTGTTCTCGTACCGCTTGGCGCCGCGCACCGGACCGAGCGTCACGCGCGTAGGCGCGTCGCGCGTGCCGAAGTACGCCGACGGATGCAGGATCTGTTCGGTCGAGACGGGCATGTCCTGGTACGGCGTCCCCGAAGGATTGCGCGTCTTGAACCCGCGGATGAACTCCGCGCCGCTCAGGTACGGAAAGATCAGGGTCTCCTGAATCACGAGCGGAGCACGCGCGAAGATCGGCATCGAAGACTGGTTCTCGCGGATCATGTCGCGCACGCGGTCCCAGCCGCCCGGAAGATTGACCGCGACGTTCCCGCCGCCGAGCATCGCTGCGATCTGCTCGTACACGGCCTGCCCCTCGAACACCGCCTGTCCCGCCGTCTGGCGATCGTTCTCTCCCTCGACGTTCTGGAGCGCCTCGAGATCCACGTACTGGTCCTGCAGCGCGTGCACCAGCTCGTGGGTGATCGTGAGGCCGACCATGTCGTCGGGCGATCCCTCCACGACGTAAAGCACGTCGGTCGCTGGATCGTAGTAGCCCACGATCTGTTCCTCGAGGAGACCGACGAGATACTCGCGAAGGTTCAGCGTGTCGGGGATCATCCCGAATCGCTTGTATGCGGCCTCCTGTCCCGCCATCTCGCGCTGAGCCAGCGGCTTGTTGATCTGCGCGAGCACGAACTCGCGGACCTGCGCCTTCGAGCGCGCCTCCACCTTCGGCGGGCGCTTGAACTTGAGGCCCGTTCCCTTCTCGATGAGCGGAATCGCTTCGGCGACCTGCCTGCCGTAGGGACCCTCGTATTCCTTCCGCTCGCGACACGCCATGGTCGCGATAACGACGGTGGCCAGCAAGGCGCCTGCGCGATAGTCACGAAAAGTCATAACCCGATCATCCGTACTTGATAACGCTGGTGAGATACCATTTGATCATCGCTCCACCCCAGAGCAATGCGATGACCGCTGCCGGAGCAAGGAACACACCGAAGGGAATGATGGGCACCAGACCGTCGCCGTCCTCCGCGGGATCAACGCCGCCGTGGCGATCCCGCTTGAGACGGATCACGCGAACCGGATAGATGACCAGCACGTAAGCGACCGTTCCGAGCGCCGCGGCCAGGAAGATGGTGAGGAGCGCGAGCTGCGGCCCGACGGCCGCGCCGACCATGGCCATGAGCGTCATGTCGCCGTAGCCCATCGCCTCCTTTTTGAGCGCAAGCTCGCCCAGCCATCCGGCTATCGAGATCGCGCCCGCGCCCGCGCACGCGCCGATCAGCGCGTCGTAAGGGAGCGCGAACGGACCCGGCTCCCCCGCCATGAGCCCGACGACGGAGAGAGTCATCATCCACAGCAGGCCGAACACGGTGAAGCCGTCGGGAATGGTGTAGTGCCGCGCGTCGGTCATCGCGATTCCCAGCAGCAGCGTCACGAACACCGCCACCCGCAGCGCGGTCAGCGTAGGCCCGAAATGCGCCACCGACGCGAGCCACGCAAATCCGACCGCCAGCTCCACGAGCGGGTACATGATCGAGATCGGCTTGCCGCAGCCGCGGCAGCGCGCGCGCAGCGCGACCCAGCTCAGCACTGGAATGTTCTCGTACCACGTGATGGGACGCTCGCAGCTCGGACAGCGCGACCGCGGCGCGACGACCGACAGGCCAGCGGGCCAGCGCGAGATGCACACGTTCAGGAAGGAGCCCCACGCGGCCCCCAGCACGAACGCCATCACCCGCACAGCGGTCTCGGTCATCCTCTAAGCTCGTGCAGAATGATGCCGGCTGCCACGGCCACGTTCAGCGACTCCACCGCCGGGTCGATCGGAATCGACACCAGGACATCGCAGCGATCGCGCACCGCCGGGCTCAGGCCGGCTCCCTCGTTTCCGAGCGCGATCGCGAGCCGCTCGGGGGACTTTAGGCCGCTGATCGCCTCGCCTTCCGCGGCAGCACCCCAGAGCGCGATCGAGGCGCTGGCGAGAAGGCCGAACAATTCGTCGTGCGTCGCCTGCACGAGTGGAAATCGGAAGTGCACGCCCATCGCGCCGCGCACGACCTTCGCGTTCCAGAGGTCGACCGTTCCCGGAAGCGCGACTACGCCGCGGGCACCCAGGGCCGCGGCGGTGCGCAGAATGGTGCCGGCGTTGCCGGGATCCTGGATGCCGTCGAGGATGACAAGGCGAGCGAGCCCGCCGAGCGGGATCGAGGACAGCTGATGGTCAGGCGTTTCAGCGACCGCCACGACTCCCTGCGGCGACTCGGTGTCGGCCGCCGACGCGAGCTCCCGCTCATCCACCCGCTCGATGGTTATCCCCCGCCCCGCGATCAAAGCCTCCAGCGCGGATCCGCGGGCGCCATCCAGCAACTCTGGGGTAATAAGAACACCACGCACGACGAGTGGAGAGCGAACCAGCTCTTCGACGGCGCGGACGCCCTCGGTGATGAAAAGAGAGCGGCGCTCGCGTCCCTTCCGGCGCTTGAGATCGCGCGCCAGCGAGAGAAGGCTCATCGTGCGGCTGCTGGCACCGGAAGGTTGGGAATAGGATTTGCCTTTGATTGGCCAGAAAATCTACGAAGGAGTAACGATGAGACGTACGTTCACGACACTTCTGCTGGCATTCGCGGTCGTCGGGTGCTCCATCTCCAGGCAGCAGGAAGCCGAGATGGGGCGCGAGTATGCGATCCAGATCAATCAGCAGCTCCCGATAGTCCAGGACGCCGAAGTTAACCGCTACATCAACCTGCTCGGCGATTCGATCGCGCGGCTGACGAGCGCGCCAGACCACAACTGGACGTTCTTCATCGTCGACAGTCCCGAGGTCAACGCGTTCGCCGTGCCCGGCGGATACATATACGTGAATCGCGGGCTCATCGCGCGCACCGAGCGGATGGACGAGCTGGCCGGCGTGCTGGGGCACGAGATCGGGCACGTGGTCGAGCGGCACTCGGTTGACCAGATGGAGAAGGCGCAGCGCGCCGAGCTCGGGATCGGGCTGGCGTGCGTATTGACCGGGGTTTGCGGCAGCCAGGCCGCCGGCACCCTGATCAACGTCGCCGGCACGGCGGTTTTCGCGAAGTTCAGTCGCGGCGCCGAGCTCGAGGCCGACGACGTGGGCTTCGACAACGTCGTGCGGGCGGGCATCAGCCCGCAGGGAATCGCTACGATGTTCCAGAAGCTGCTCGAAGAGCGCAGACGTCGCCCCGGAGGAGTGGAGGCGTGGTTCGCGACTCACCCGCTCGAGGAAGACCGGCTCGCGAGAATCCAGGCGCGGATAGCGCAGATCCCGCCGGCGCACCTTTCCAGGCTGGCGCGCGACTCGCAGAACTATCAAAGCTTCAAGCGGCGACTCAACTCGCTGCCCGCCTCTCCGCCCCCGCGCAGGTAGACGGCCGAAGTTTCCGGTTTTTGGATTATGGATTGTGGTTAGTGCGGCGATAACGTACTAACCACCATCCATAATCCATAAACCACAAACAGCTTTGTTCATCGCGCTCACCATCGCCGGGTCCGACTCCGGCGGTGGCGCCGGCATCCAGGCCGACCTCAAGACATTCCATCAGCTCGGCGTCTACGGAACGTCGGTGATCACCGCTATCACGGCGCAGAACACCGTCGGCGTCACACAATGGGAAGCCGTATCGGCTGAGATGGTCCGGGCCCAGCTCGACGCTGTAGTCACCGATCTGAGACCGCGGGCGTTCAAGACAGGCATGCTCGCGAACGCCGGCATCGTCCGCGAAATTGCCTCGGCGGCGCGTGAGCACGATCTTGCCGGCTACGTGCTCGATCCGGTCATGGTCGCAACCTCCGGGGACGTGCTGATCGAGCGCGACGCAGTTGCGGCCATCCGCGAGCAGCTCCTTCCCATGTGCGCGCTGGTGACGCCAAATGCCCACGAAGCCGCGCTGCTCACTGGGCTCGACGTCGAGAGCGAGAGCGATCTGGCCAGAGCGGCCGAGGTGCTGGTCCGCGAGCTTGGCGCGGGCGCGGCGCTGGTCAAAGGCGGGCACATCAACACCGGACAGGACATGGTGGACGTGTTGTTCGATGGATCAGCTGTCGCGTTTAGGAACAGCCGGGTCGAAACGACCAGCACTCATGGTACCGGCTGTACACTCTCTGCTGCGGTCGCAGCGGAACTCGCAAAAGGGTCCGACTTACGGACGGCGTGCGCGCGCGCAGTTGACTTCGTTCATCGCGCGATCGAAGCGGCACCAGGACTGGGCGCGGGTCACGGCCCGCTCAACCACTTCGTCAGGTAGGGAACAACGGCGCGCGGTGTCCGTTAACTGTTGAACCGTTATCCGTAAGGCCGTTGAATGCGGTGGGAACTACCCGTGCGGTTCCGGCCGCCATTTACGTCCTAACGGAGAACGGAAAAACAGACAACGGATACCGCGCTCAGCTTTTTACAACGCCCGCACTAGCGCCCTGATCAGTTTCACAAACTGATCCGATACTCTCCCCGTAGTGTCCAACACCTCTGTATGGCTGACCGGCAGCGACGACAATCCGCTGGCCACGTTCGCGATGCACGACACGGCAGCGACTCTCATCCCCAGCGCCCGCGCGACGATAACCTCAGGCACCGTCGACATTCCCACCGCGTCCGCCCCGAGTCTTTCGAGCATTCGTATTTCCGCCCTTGTCTCATAGCTCGGCCCTGACAGCCCGCAGTACACCCCTTCGTGAATCGCGACGCTCAGCTCCGGACCCGCGTCGCGCATGAGCTTCCGAAGCAGCGCGTCGTAGGCCTCGGACATGTCCGGAAACCGGTCGTCGCCCTCCTGCAGCGGCCCGGTGAGCGGATTCTGACTCATCAGGTTGATGTGGTCCTCGATGATCATCAGGTCGCCCGGCCTGTACGAGCGTCTGATTCCGCCCGCGGCGTTCGACAGGAACAGCACCCGCGCGCCGAGCGCGTGCAACACGCGCACGGGGAAAGCCACCATATCAGCGGTATTCCCCTCGTACATGTGCGACCGGCCCGAGAACACGAGGACGTCGCGCCCTTCGAGACTGCCCGCGGTCGCCTCGCCGGCGTGTCCAACGACCGACACTCGCGGAAAGCCGGGGATGTCCGAATACGACAGCTTGCGCGGAGACTCCAGGCTCGCCGCGACCTGGCCCAGCCCGCTTCCCAGAATCATCGCTAGCGCGGGCGCCTCGATCTTCAGCTTGTCCCGCATCGCGTCGGCTGCCGCCTTCGCGGCCTGCGCGCCGTATTGTCCGGTCATGCGGTCTCCCTCTCGATTGCTTCGATCTCGCCGCGCACGCTGTCGATCAGTCGCACGCGATCCTCCCACGGAAGAAAAGCGCTCGCAAAGCCGTTCAGCGAAACCAGCGTCAGGTCGGCGACCGTGAATCCCATGTGCTCCACCGCGCGCACGTATTCGTCGGTGAGCGTCGTGCCACTCATCAGCCTGTTATCGGTGTTGAGCGTGACGTTCATCCCTCTCGCAAAGTAGTCCCGGAACGGGTGCTCCGCATACGACTTCACCGCGCGCGTCTGCACGTTGCTGGTCGGGCACATCTCCAGCCCGATGCGCCGGTCGTTCACGTACTGGGCCAGAGACGGATCCTCGAACAGCCGGGTGCCGTGGCCGATCCGGTTTGCGCCGCAATCGTGCACGGCCTGCCGGATGGACTCCACCCCGTGGCCTTCGCCCGCGTGCACCGTTACCGCAAGATCGTGATCGCGCGCGTAGGTGAACGCGGCGGCATGTGCCTTCGCCGGATTCCCGGTCTCGCCACCCGCGAGATCGAACGCCACGACGCCACGGTCCTTGTGCTCCACCGCCAATCGAGCCTGCTCCATGGTGCTCTCGGGCGGAAGGTTCCGCAGCGCGCACACGATGAAGCGCGCAACCACGCCGAACTCGCGCTCCCCGCGCTCGAGTCCACGCACCGTCGCATCCACCACGTCGTCGAGCGACAGCCCGCGCCTGGTGTTGAGCAGCGGCGCGTTGCGAACCTCGATGTACCTGACGCCGTCCGCCTGCGCGTCGGCGACCAGCTCGTAGGCCACGCGCTCCACAGCCTCGGCGGTCTGCATGACCGAGATCGTGTACTCGAATCGCGTCAGGTACTCCTCGAGCGTCGCGGCGTCCGTGACGCACATCATTTTCGCGACGTCGTCGGGCGCCGACGAGCACGGAAGCTTCACACCGTGCTCGCTCGCAAGCTCCGCCAGCGTTGCCGGCCGCACCGAGCCGTCCAGGTGGCAGTGCAGCTCCGCCTTGGGGAGGCGCCGCAGGATGTCGCGCAATTCGCCGCTCACGACGACGCCTGCTTCGCGCTCACCACACGGAAGATCGAGCCGTTGGTTACCCGCTCTTCCAACGGAGCCGGAAGCCCCCGGTTATCCACTATCACGCGCGTGCCGTCGCGCACGAGCGCGGCCGCCCCGGGATCGTACCTCTCGAGCGCGTCCAGCGTGGTCGCGCCTCGCTCCACATCCAACGGCCGCGCATCTATGTAGATGCGCACCGTGGCCCCGGCTTCCGCCGCGGCGCTCAGGGAACTCCCCCGGCGACACGAATCCGCACGGTTCGGGGCGGCTCCACCGGCTGCGGCAGGCGCATCAGATAGTCGCGCAGTGCATTGCGATCGATGATCGGCAGCGGCCGCACGACCGCGGTGGCCGGCGGGCCCAGACCGTCGCCGCCCGCGGCCATGAAGTCGTTCATGGAAACGGTGTAGCTCGCGCTGTCGGCGATGGGCCGCCCCGCCACGAGAATGCTGTCTATGCTCCCCGCCCCCGCTGCCGTTCGGGAGTACACGAACGACGCCCCGCTGACGTGCGCGTTGGGTCGCCCGCGGGCGACTATCTGCTGCAGGTAGTTTCGCAGCTCGGCTCCGCGCATCGTCGCCCGAACTAGCGTGTTGTCGAAAGGCTGCACCTCGAAGATCTCTCCGTACGTGATCTCACCGGCGTCGAGGTCCGCGCGAATTCCGCCGTTGTTCATCACCGCCACGTCGGTGCCCGCGGCCGCGCGCTGCGCATCCGCGATGAGATTGCCAAGCATGCTCTGCGCGCCGCTCCTGGACAGACGCTCGGCAAGGGTCGCGACGGGCCGCGAGAACTCGCTGGTGACCATCGCGGTCCACCGGGCGACTATAGCCGCGGCTGCCGGATCGGCGGTGAGCTGGGAGGCGATCACGTCACGCACCTCGCCCCGAGCCGGAACGCGCCTGTCGAATGAAAGGTCAACGATGTCTATCGCGCGTCCGCTCGAGCGCGCCTGCACGATGGGAACGCCGTTTACGACCGTGTCCAGCGCGCTGTGCGAATGGCCGCTGACGATCGCGTCCACCCGCTCCGTGATCGCGTGAGCGAGATCGAACACCTCCCCGTCGCACGTCGCGTTGCACTGTCCACCGATGTGGCCCACGACTACTACGTGCGTCGCGCCGCGGGCGCGCAGCGACCGGGCGTGCGCGTTGACCACCGGCGCCGGATCCACGAAGCGAAGGTGCGCGACGGTCTGCGGACGAGTGGTGGTCGGAGTCTGCTGTGTCGAGAGACCGATGATCCCGATGCGTGCGCGTCCGCGCGTCACGATCGTGTCGTTCGGGATCCACTCGACATCGCGCCCGTCGGCGTACCGGACGTTCGCGCCCAGGATGTTGAAGCGGGCTTCACGCATGCGCGTGCGCAGCGTGTCGATCCCCCAGTCGAACTCGTGGTTGCCCAGCGCAGCCGCGGCGTAACCGAGTTCGTTGTATAGCTCCACCACCGGCCTGCCGTACGCGGTGTTCGACGCGGGGGTGCCCTGGAACATGTCACCGCCGTCGAGCAGCAGCACCTCGCACCGCGGCGCGCACTCAGTCGCCGCGGCGCGAACGGCCGCCGCGACGTACGCGGCGCCGCCGAGTCGCACTCCCGCGCTATCCGCGCGGGGCTCGAGCGCGCCGTGGAAGTCGTTCGTGCC
>DATLBG010000073.1:0-7242 GCA_035527035.1 Gemmatimonadaceae bacterium
ATTACGGCGCTGCCCGAGTTCGTGGCGGCGACGGTCCGCATCAAGAAGGCCGCCGCGCTCACGCATCGCGACACCGGCCGACTCGAGCGCCCGCTTGCCGACGCGATCGTTCAGGCGGCGGACGAAGTCCTCGCGGGCAAGCACCTCGACCAGTTCGTGGTGGACGTGTACCAGGCGGGCGCGGGCACGTCGCACAACATGAACTGCAACGAGGTCCTTGCGAATCGCGCGAATGAGATCCTCGGCGCCGAGCGCGGCACATACGCGCCCGTGCATCCGAACGATCACGTCAACATGGCGCAGTCCACGAACGACGTGATTCCTACGGCCATACGCCTGGGATGCCTCGCTCAGCTCGACGCGCTCCTCGGGGCTTTCTCGGCGCTCGCCACCGCGCTCGAAGCCAAGGGCCGCGAATTTGACGACGTGGTGAAGTCGGGACGGACGCATCTGCAGGACGCCATGCCCATCCGTCTCGGGCAGGAGTTCACGGCGTACGGCGGAACGCTCCGCCGCGGAATAGCCCGGGTGAAGGAGTCGGCTGAATATCTTCGCGATCTCGGAATCGGCGGAAGCGCGGTCGGCACCGGCGTGAACGTCGAGGCGCAGTACCCGTCGCTGATGGTCAAGCACCTTCGCGAGATGAGCGGGCTGGAGCTCCGCGGCGGCACGGACCGCGTGCAGCTGATGCAGAGCATGGGCGACGTCGCCGGCTTCAGCGCCCAGCTGCGCGTTCTGGCCATCGATCTCAGCAAGATCTCGAGCGACCTGAGACTGATGGCGAGCGGGCCGCGCACCGGACTCGACGAGATCAGGCTGCCCGCGGTGCAGCCTGGGTCATCGATCATGCCGGGGAAGGTCAATCCGTCCATTCCCGAGATGGTCAACCAGGTCTGCTTCCAGGTGATGGGCAACGACAGCTGCGTCGCGATCTCCGCGGAGCACGGCCAGCTCGAGCTGAACGTGATGATGCCCGTGATCGCTTACAACGTTCTGCTGTCCATGCGAATCCTGACGGCGACCGCGCGTACCCTCGATGAGCGGTGCGTGCGCGGGATCGAAGCGAACGAAGCGATGTGCGCGTACTGGCTCGAGCGCTCCGCTGCGCTCGCCACGGCTTTGGCCCCCGAGATCGGTTACGCGCGCGCGGCGGACCTCAGCAAACAGTCGGTGAAGGAGGGGGTTCTCATTCGCGACCTCGTGAAACGCGAGAAAGTGCTCCCGGACGAGCGCATCGACGAGGTCCTGGACCTGCGCAAAATGACCGATATAGGCGTTCCCGGAGGCAAGGGCGGCGTTGGCTCCGTTGGGTAGCTTGCCCGGACCGTCCGCGGGGCCTATCCTGAAAGCGTGAGAATCACAACCTGGGCCGAATACGGCGTGATTTGTACCCTGCATCTGGCGCAGCGCGCGAGCGTCGGTCCGGTCACCGGACGCGACATAGCCATGAAGGAGCGGCTGCCCGCCGACTACGTCGAGCAGATCTTGCTGCGTCTCCGCCGCGCGGGCGTGGTCAAGAGCACGCGCGGCGCCAAGGGCGGCTACATGCTCTCGCGTCCTCCCGCCGAGATCACCATGCGGGACGTCATTCACGCGTCGGAGCTGGAGACGTTCGACGTGCATTGCATCAGCCATCCGGTGGAGCAGGACCGGTGCTCTTCCTCGCACAACTGCAGCATCCGCCCGGTGTGGCTCATGCTGCAGCGCAAGATCGACGATGTCCTGGAGAGCGTAACCGTCGCGGACCTGATGCACGACGAGCCCACGGTGCGCGCGCGCGTAGGCCTTCCGATCCTTGAAACCGTGTGACGATCGTGGTTTATGGATTGTGGTTGACAACGAGTTGACCATATCGACGGGATTCTCCAGACCTGTTCGCTACCACGATCCGAAAACCAGAATCCAATAACCAGTCGATGTCTTTTTTCACCCGACTCGCTCAGCGCCGCGCTCTACGGCGGAATGCGCAGAAGTACGTGCGCACGCTGCACGCCGAGCCGGCCGAGGCCGACGTGGCGTGGCTGGCGTCTATCGATCCCGGCGGAGACGAAGACCACGCGGCGTGGGAGCTCCGGTACGCGCGGCTCGCGCTCGGCGTCCTCGCGGCGGAGCGTGACGCGCTGGACGACAACGTGCCTTCGGCCGTCGCGCACGCTGTGACGTCATCGCTGTCGTCCAACCGGCGCATCGCGGCGGCGATGCTCCCGCTCGCGGAGCGGCAGTTCGCGACGCGCCTCGCGACCTATCGCGACACAGCCGCACGGCGGCACGCGGGCGATCCCCTCGATCAGCGGCTGGGCCGGACGCTGCTGGAGTTCACGAGCCACAGCGAGGTCCCCGACCAGCGCACGATCGACAGGGCGGGGACGATCGCGCAGAGCTACATGCGGGGCGCGAGCGGCGCGCTGGTGGAAGTGTTCGGACGGGCTTCACTTCCTGAAGACATCCGGCCGTCCGAGGCATACCTGGCCTCGTAACGAAAAAAGGCCCCCGGTGACGGAGGCCTTTCGTTTCCCGGTCATGCCGAAGGGGGGACTCGAACCCCCACGGGCTTACACCCACTGCGCCCTGAACGCAGCGCGTCTACCAATTCCACCACTTCGGCTTGAACGGTTCAAGGTAACGGGTTTAAAGACTGCTTTCAACGCGACCGCATCATTTAACTTGGACTCGTGACGAAACAGTCTTCTCCCTCCGCCGAGCCCGAGCGAAAATCCCTGGCTCGGAACAAACGCGCCCTCCACGACTACCATGTCGTCGAGACCTGGGAGGCCGGGCTGATGCTCACCGGAACCGAGATCAAATCGCTCCGCACCGGCCAGGCGAACATGAGCGATGCGTACGGCATCGTGCGCGACGGAGAGGTGTTCTTGCTGAATCTGCACATCCCGCCATACGAGCAGGGGAATCAGTTCAACCATGACCCGACGCGCACCCGCAAGCTTCTCCTTCACAAGAAGGAGATCAAGCGGATGATCGGCGCGGTCGAGCGGCAGGGCCTCACACTCGTTCCGCTCGAGCTGTACTTCAAGCGCGGAAAGGCCAAGGTCGCGCTCGCTCTGGGGAAGGGAAAGAAGCTGCACGACAAGCGGGCGGACGAGAAGAAGAAGGACGATCAGCGCGAGATGGCCAGGGCTTTCCGCGCGCGATGATCACCGCGCTTGCGGTACTGCTCCAGATAACCGTCGCGGCCCCCGTGTCCGCGGCTCCGGCATCGCACATCACCGTGCGCACCGCGAACTCATCCGGCGCCGCGCCGATCGTCCGGTCGGATGCGGGCGCATTCGTCAGCGCCAGCTCCATCAGCCGCGCCCTCGGCGGCTCGGCGTCCACCGCGGACGACGGGCGCTTCAGCGTGACGATCCGCGGCGCGACGGTGAGCTTCGTGGAGGGAGTGCCTTTCGCGCGCGTGGACAGCGTCATCATCCCGATGACCGCCGCGCCGTACGGCTCGGCCGGCGCCTCGTATGTCCCGCTCCATTTCGTCACCGAGCTGCTTCCCAGGATAGCTACCGGACTCTTCTACGACGTGGCGATGTCGGAGCTGCGCGTTTTCAATACCGCGGCGCAGAGCAGGCCGCAGGCCGCGCCTGAGCGCGTGGAAGAGCGTCCGGCGCCCGCGAGCACGGCGTCCGTGGAGGTGCCGCCGGCTACGCCGCGGCCGCGACGGACCACTCCGCGCCGCGTGGTCGTCGACGCCGGCCATGGTGGAGTGGACAATGGCATGACCGGCCCCATCGGGCCCGGCCCTCGCATTAACGAAAAGCACATCACGCTGGCAGTGTCGCGCCTGGTCGCGGAGATGCTACGCGCCGAGGGCGTCGACGTCGTGATGACGCGCACCCGCGACACGCTGATCGCGCTGTCGGACCGCGGCCGCATCGCCAACCGCAACCGCGCCGATCTCTTCATCTCCGTGCATGTGAACGCCGCGCCCACTACCTGGCGCAACGCGGCACAGGCAGGCCGCGGATTCGAGACGTATTTTCTCGCCGAGGCGAAGACGGAGGAGGCGAGACGCGTGGAGCAGATGGAAAACGAATCCGTCAGGTTCGAGACGGGCGCGAACGCCCCGAAAGGCGACCCGCTCAGCTTCATCATCAACGACATGGCGCAGAACGAGCACCTGAGGGAATCGAACGACCTCGCCGAGAGCATTCAGCAGGGGCTCGCGCGGATACACCCGGGCCCCAATCGCGGGGTGAAGCAGGCGAACTTCGCGGTCCTGCGGACTTCGTTCATGCCGGCAGTGCTCGTAGAGATCGGCTTCGGAACCAACCCGGAGGAAGCCGCGTTCATGAACGATCTCGCGAAGCAGCGCGTGATCGCGCGGGCCATCGCCGACGGCGCGCTCGAGTATCTCGACCACTACGAGCAACGGGTAGGCGGCACCCGGTGAGCGGCGCAGCGTCTCCGCTCGCAATCGAAGCGGCGGGGCTGCGTTTTCAGAATCCCGTAATGCTCGCATCCGGCACGGCGGCGTACGGCCGCGAGCTGGCGGGCGTCACCGACCTCAACCGACTTGGCGGGATCGTCACGAAGGCCGTGAGCGTGGAGCTCCGCTCCGGGGCGCCTGCGCCGCGTGTGGCCGAGTGGTCGGGCGGAATGGTGAATGCGGTCGGGCTGGCGAACCCGGGCGTCGATCGCGTCAGGAGCGAGGAGCTGCCCTGGATCGCGGCCAATGTGCGCGGGCCGCGCGTGCTCGCCAACGTGGTCGGGCGTGCCGTGGAGGATTTCGCGAGCGTGGTCGGGTCGCTCGACGGTGAAGCGGCGCTCGACGGCTTCGAGCTGAACGTGAGCTGTCCCAACGTGCGCGCGGGCGGCCTCGAGTTCGGCGCCGACGAGTCCTCGCTGCGCGCGGTGGTGTCCGGCTGCAGAGCGGCGACACGCAAGCCGCTGTTCGTGAAGCTCTCGCCGACGCTTCCCGACATCGCCGCCGCCGCGCGCACCGCGGTGGACGCGGGCGCCGACGGGATCACGCTCGTAAACACGCTGCCCGGGCTCGTGATCGACGTCGCGACGCGTCGTCCGGCGCTCGGTTTCGGCAGCGGGGGAGTGAGCGGGCAGGGGCTGCTGCCGGTCGGCGTGCTTGCTACGGCCAAGGTGCGGAAAGCGGTCGCGGTTCCGTTGATCGGAGTCGGCGGAGTGGCGAGCTGCGAGGACGCGCTCCAGTATATGATCGCCGGTGCGTCGCTGGTCGGGATCGGAACCGCGGCGCTGCGCGACCCGCGGCTGCCGGAGCGGATCGCGCGTGATCTTGCGAGATGGTGTGAGCGAAACAACCTGCGCTCGATCGCCGAGCTGGTCGGCACTCTGGAATGGCCGGCATGAGCGCGCGGGACCGCCCGCCGGCGCCGATCGTCGCGCTGGACTATCCGGACGCGGACAGGGCGCTGGCGCTGGTGGAGGAGCTGGGACCGCGGTGCAGGTTCTACAAAGTGGGCAGCGAGCTCTTCACGGCTGCCGGACCGGCAGTGGTCACCCGGCTGCGGAGCGCCGGTTGCGAGGTGATGCTCGACCTCAAGTTCCACGACATCCCGAACACCGTTGCCGGGGCAGTCGCGTCCGCGAGCGCGCTAGGCGCGCGAATTCTGACGGTGCACGCGACCGGCGGAGAGGAGATGCTGCGCGCGGCAGCCGGCGCGGCGGGCGATTGCGAGGTGTTTGCCGTCACCATCCTCACGTCGATGGACGCGCCCGCGATCTCGGCGGCGTGGGGGCGCGAGCCCGTGGAGGCCACCCGGGAGGTCGTTCGGCTGGCTACGGTCGCCCGGGCAGCCGGTGTCCCCGGCGTGGTCGCGAGCGGATCCGACGTGGCGGCGATCAAGGGAGCGCTCGGGGCGGATTTCAAGGTGCTGGTCCCGGGGGTCCGGCCCGCCGGTTCGAGCGCGGGCGACCAGCGGCGGGTGGTCACTCCGGGCGAAGCGGCCCGGCTCGGGGCCGACTACGTTGTTATTGGCCGAGCCGTCACGGCCGCGACCGATCATCGACGGGCGATGGAGCAAATAATCGAGGAGTTGGGCACCCCCGCGAATTAACCGTCGTCCCCCGTTGCGGACGGCCCCAAACCCCTGTATTTTAAAAGGCTTAGCACTTTTGCCGGGCGTTCTCACAACGTCCCGGTTTGTTTATCGTTTACGACTTGGAGCGCGAGTGAAAGTTCGGAGCAGCGTCAAGCCAATCTGCGAGCATTGCAAGGTGATCAAGCGGCAGGGTGTGACCCGCATCATCTGCAAGCGCAACCCGAAGCACAAGCAGCGGCAGGGTTAGCGAATGGCGCGTATTGCGGGCGTGGATCTGCCACGCGAAAAGAAGCTCGAGATCGGCCTTACCTACATCTATGGCATCGGTCGCCAGACCGCGCGGAAGATTCTCGCCGAGACGGGCGTGGATCCGGCGCAGCGCGTCCGCGACCTGAATGACGCCGACACGAACCGGCTGCGGCAGCTCATCGAGCGCGACTTCCGCGTCGAGGGAGCCCTGCGCACCGAAGTCGCGATGAACATCAAGCGGCTCATGGACATCGGCTCGTACCGTGGCATCAGACATCGCCGGGGACTTCCTGTCCGCGGTCAGAGAACGCACACGAACGCACGCACCAAGAAGGGTCCGCGTCGCGCTATCGCTGGCAAGAAGAAGGTGACGAAGTAATGGCTATCGGCAAAAAGACCAAGCGCGTCATCGAGGCGGAGGGCATCGCCTACGTCAACGCGACGTTCAACAACACGATGATCACCATCACCGACGCCCGCGGGAACACGATCTCGTGGGGCTCGTCGGGGAAGGCCGGCTTCAAGGGCTCCAAGAAGTCGACGCCCTTCGCCGCCACGGTCGCTGCGGAAGCGGCCGGCCGCGAAGCGGTCACGCTCGGCGTTCGCAAGGTGCACGTGCGCGTGCAGGGACCGGGCAGCGGTCGCGAGTCGGCGATCCAGGCGCTCGCGTCGGCGGGCCTGCAGGTCAAGTCCATTAGAGACGTCACGCCGATTCCGCACAACGGCTGCCGCCCTCCCAAGCGTCGGAGAGTCTAGCCGATGCGTTATACAGAAGCGAGCTGCCGTCAGTGCCGCCGCGAGGGGACGAAGCTTTTCCTCAAGGCGACCAAGTGCTTCACCGAGAAATGCCCGGTCGAGCGTCGTCCGACGCCGCCTGGACAGCACGGTTCATCCACGGCCCGCCGCCGCAAGGTGTCGGAGTACTCGAAGCAGCTCCGTGAGAAGCAGAAAATCAAGCGCATTTACGGTA
>DATLBG010000074.1:0-9702 GCA_035527035.1 Gemmatimonadaceae bacterium
GGCCCCGTTTAGTTTTACGGTTCGCAGCAGGATTATCGTTTGGAGAGAACATGGGAAAGCCGACATACCGTCCCAGAAATAAACGGCGCATCCGCAAGCATGGATTCCGCACGCGGATGGCGACGAAGTGGGGACGCGCAGTTTTGAGCAGACGGCGGAAGAAGGGAAGGAAGATTCTGACGGTCAGACTGCCTTCGAAGTACGCTGGAGCGTAAGGGGTCCGGTTATCCGCGACGGAAGCGGATCACTACAGGAGCAGAGCTTCAGCGCGTAAGACAGACGGGGAGGCGATGGCGGACGGAGCATCTCGACGTCCGCGCCACCGCCTCCCCGTTGAGTTTTGCCAGACTGGGCCTGGTGGTTCCCAAGCATGGCAAGACGGCGGCGGACAGAAACAAGCTGAAGCGCCGGCTGCGCGAGCTGGTGAGGATGCAGATCCTTGCGGCGGCCGGCATCCGGGGTGTGGATCTGGTGATACGCGCTCTGCCCGCGGCGTATGGAGCTTCGTTCGAGGAGCTGGACCGGGCCGTGGCAGGAATAGCGCGGCGACTGTCGGAGAGCGCCTGAGTGGGAAAGCTTCTGATTCTGCTGGTGCGCGGATATCAGGTCGGAATCTCGCCCCTGCTTCCGGCGTCGTGCCGCTATTATCCCACTTGCTCCGCGTACGCGGTGGAAGCGATCGAGCGGCACGGGGCGGCGCGCGGCGGGTGGCTGGCGTTGCGCAGGATCGCCCGGTGTCATCCCTTCCGCGCCGGCGGCTTCGATCCGGTGCCGTAATAACGCTACAACTGTAACGAGCAACTGAATGGAAAAGCGCATGATATTGGCGTTGGTGCTCACGGCCGCGGTCGTGGGGCTTACGCCCGTTCTTTTTCCCTCCGCCCCGCGGCCGCCCAGAAGCGCGGACAGCGCGGACAGCACCGCAGTCGCGCCTGGAGCGCGCGCGGCGACGCCGACACCGGCCGCCGTCCCCGCGAACACGGTGCAGGCGCCCGCGCCGCGCGTCGCGCCCGCCGCCGATTCGGTTGCCCTGATGGCTTCCGTCCGCGCGGACACGACCGCCGTCTCGACCGATCTCGCGACGTACGGCTTCGTCAGCGTTGGGGCCGCCCCCGTGTCGCTCGTTCTCAAGCGCTACCTGAACCTCGCGGTCCGCGGCCGACCGGTTGACCTTGGTGCGACCGGCGTGCCGCTGCTGCGTTACCGGCTGGTCGTCCCCGGCGACACGATCGATCTGTCGAGGGCCGCGTTCACCCGGACGTCCACGGCGACACCCGGGCCGGGTGTGCCGCTCGGCTATGAAGCGACCGTCGGCGGCCACCACGTCGCGATCAATTACAGCTTCCACGAAGACAGCTATCTGATCGGAGTCACCGGGCGTGTGACACCTCCGCCCGGTGTCGGCACCGGCGCGCGATTCCTGCTCCTGGACCTGCCGTCGAGCTTCCCTCTCACCGAGGCCGATTCGGTCGGAGACCGGAGGTCGCTCGCCTACGCGTTCAAGACGGAGCGGGAGTCGTCGAAGAGCGTCGCCTTCGGCAAGCTGGATCCAGGCGAGCGGCGCCTCGAGGCAACTCCCCTCACATGGGTCGCCGCCAAGAGCAAGTACTTCGTCGTCGGAGTACTGACACCCGATGGCGACGACCCGTTCAGCGAAGTGACTTTCACGGGCGGGCCGCGCACGTCGCGCGTGGCCACGAACGCGATGGCGACTGTCGTTGAGCGGGTCACTGACGAAGGATTCTCCTTCGAGGCGTATGCGGGCCCGCAGGAGTGGGAGCGAATGCTCAAGGCCGGGCGCGAGTTCGACACGGTGAACCCGTACGGCTGGAAGCTCATACAGGGATTCGTGCAGCCGTTCGCAAGGATCGTCATGCGCATCCTGCTCTGGATGCACAACGTCCTTCAGCTCAACTACGGCTGGGTGCTCGTCATCTTCGGCGTGGTGGTTCGGCTCATCCTCTGGCCGTTGAACCAGAAGGCGATGAAGTCGAGCCTGCGGATGCAGCACATCCAGCCGCGCATGCAGGAAGTGCAGAAGAAGTACGCGGGCAACCGCGAGAAGCAGCAGGCGGAGATGATGAAGATCTACAAGGAAGAAGGCGTCAGCCCCTTCACGGCGCTCACGGGCTGCCTGCCGATGCTGCTGCCGATGCCGGTGCTGATCGCACTCTTCTTCGTCTTCCAGAATACGATCGAGTTCCGCGGCGTGCCCTTCCTGTGGCTCACCGACATCTCGATCAAGGATCCGTATTACATCCTGCCTCTGTTGATGGGCGCGTCGATGTATCTGCTGTCCTGGATCGGCCTGCGCAACGCGCCGCCCAACCCGCAGGCGAAGATGATGAGCTACATCTTCCCCTTCATGATGACATTCTTCCTGCTGAATCTCGCGGCGGGATTGAACCTGTACTACGCGGTGCAGAACGTCGCGGCGCTGCCTCAACAGTGGCTCATAGCACGCGAAAGGCAGAAGATGACGGCCGCGAAAGCAAAAAAGACATGAGCGTACACGGTATTCGCCAACAGCCAATAGCCAACAGCTAACAGCTGTGCGAATCACCTATATCGGCCATGCCACCCTGCTTATCGAGCTGCAGGGTCGTACAATCCTGACGGACCCCAACTTCGATCCAGCGCTCGGTCGGTTTCTCGCGCGAGTGAGCGAGCCGGGGATAGCCCTTGGCGCGCTGCCGAAGCTCGACGCCATCCTGGTGACTCACGCCCACGCGGACCACCTGTCCTTCCAGTCGCTGGACGCGCTTCCGAGGGACATTCCGCTGTACGCGCCGCCGGCGGTGGCGCGCTGGCTGTCGCGGCTCGGGTACAACCACGCGGTTGCCGTCGCTCCGGGAGAAACAGCAGAGCTTCACGGGCTGTCCATCCACGCTGCGCTGGCGACGCACCAGGGCAGCCGGTACGGAGTGGACAAGTGGCGCAAGGACGCCAACATGTATCTGCTCGACACCGGCACGACGTCCTGCTTCTTCGCCGGCGACACCGCGTTGAACGACGAAACGGACGACCTGGTTGCGACGCACTGCCACGCCTGCGACCGGCGGTTGGATGTCGCATTGCTGCCTATCGGGCACGCGCCATGGTGGAAGACGGGATTCCGAAAGGGGCACCTGACGAGCGCCGACGCGCTCGATCTGTTCGGCCGTCTCGATGCGCGGTACCTGATCCCGTATCACTGGGGAACGTTCAATCACGTCACATCCACGGCGTTCGACGCAATCGACCGATTCCGTGGGCTGCTGCCGGAGCACCCGCGCGCGGGGGACGTGAGGATCCTCGAGCCGGGCGAGACGTTTGAGCTGGACTGAGTCTGGCCGTTGGCTATTGGCTATTGGCTCTTAGCCAATGACCACCTCGCCCGCAGGCGCACTTATCGACTCCGATACGATAGTCGCCCTGGCGACTCCACCTGGCCGCGGCGCGATCGCGGTGATTCGTCTCAGCGGACCAGATGCGGAAAGAATCGCCGGGCACCATCTGTCTCCCTGGCCAGTCGAGCCCAGAGCTGTGACGCTCTGCGAGGTCCATGATCGCGAGCGAAAGCTGCTCGAGCAGGCGCTCGTGACGTTATTTGTCGCGCCCAATTCATATACCGGCGAGAACGTGGTCGAGATCTCCACGCACGGTGGGGACTTGTCTCCCGCGCTGGTCATGGAGGAGCTCGTCGCTTCCGGCGCGCGTCCAGCGGCGCCCGGAGAGTTCACGCGCCGAGCCGTGCTCAACGGCAAGATGGATCTGCTTCAGGCCGAGGCCGTCGCGGACCTGATCGACTCCGCTTCCCGGCCGATGCGGGAGGCGGCGCTGAGCCAGCTGGACGGCGGGCTGTCGCGGCGGGTGGCGGATCTCCGCGACAGGATGCTCGAGGTCGAGTCGCTGATCGCGTACGACATCGACTTTCCCGAGGAGGACGACGGGCCCGTGCCCCGCGAAAGAATCCAGCTGGCGGTGGAAAGCGCGCAGGCCGCGCTCGACGCGCTCCTCGACACGGCGCCGCGGGGAGAGCTGATCCGGTCGGGAGCCGTCGTGGTGATCGCGGGCGAGCCGAACGTCGGCAAATCTTCGTTGTTCAACGCTCTTCTCGGTCGCTCGCGAGCGATCGTCACCGACGTGCCCGGCACCACGCGCGACGCCATCGAGGCCGTGATCGACGGCGAGCGATGGCCGCTTCGGCTAGTAGATACTGCCGGCATCCGGGAGACGTCGGATGCTGTGGAGCGGCTCGGAGTGGAGCTGAGCCGGCAGCACGTTCAGGGCGCGCATGTGGTGCTGGCGTGCGGCGATGCGGATGCATCGCTGGCGAGCGTGCTCGAGAGCGTCCTTGGCCCGGGCACCGGCGCCGCGGTGATTGCGGTGCGGACCAAGATCGACCTGGCCCCGCCCGGCTTGACCGCGAAGAATGGATCGCGCGTGGTGGAGGTGAGCGCGTCCAGCGGCGCCGGTCTCAAGCAATTGCTCGAACGGATCGATGCAGAGCTGTCCGCGCGGTATGGGAGGGGTGGACTCGATGCGCCGGTTGTGACGCGAGCACGCCACCGCGCGATTTTGACGGCGGCCAGCGCCGAGCTGGCGGAGTTCAGAGCTGGCTGGACTTCGAGCGCGCTGCCAGCGACCGTAGCAGCAGTGCATTTGCGCTCCGCGATCCATTTCCTGGAGGAGCTGATCGGATCGGTGGACGTCGAGGACGTGCTCGATCGGGTGTTCAGCTCTTTTTGCGTGGGGAAATAAAGGGGCAACCCGGCCGGATCACGCGGTAGCGACCGACTCCTTGTTGATCGCCAGTATCTCGTGCGCGCTGGCGCGGACCGCCCAGTCCAGGCCGTGCGCCGCGATCGCGGGCTCTACCATCTTGGCCCCCACGTAATAGCCGCTGCGCTCGGGCAACACGCTTCTTTGCGTCGTGCGCGCCTCGTCGCTCATTCCGCCCGACAGGAATCGCAGCCGCAGGCCCAGAGCGGAGCGGTCGAGCTCCGCGGTAAGCGCGGGAGTGATTACGGGCTCCAGCTCGCGGATACGCGCGTATTCCCGGCGACCGTAACCGTAATACTCCCAGATGGCGTGGCCCGGACTGACCGCGCGCGCCGTCTGAACGGCAAGTCCTTCGTTT
Organism: Gemmatimonadaceae bacterium; assembly: GCA_035527035.1. Classification (GTDB taxonomy): domain Bacteria; phylum Gemmatimonadota; class Gemmatimonadetes; order Gemmatimonadales; family Gemmatimonadaceae; genus JACDCY01. The sequence continues at coordinate 5,123 of DATLBG010000074.1, forward strand.
ACCACGAGCTCCCGTAGAGAAACGGTCCGGCCCGTCTCCCAGTAGGAATAGTTTCCATCAGCATCCGCGACAGCCTGTTTCAAGTCGCTGCGGCTGTCGGGCGCCGTGTAGCGGACCGCGTGCGCAAGCTCGTGTGCCAGCCAGAGAGGAATAAGCTCCGGATCGAGCCCCAGGCCCTGCGTGTCGGGGTTGGCGATGCTGGTGAAGTGCTCCAGGCACACGAAAGCGATGCCCTTTCCGTTTACCACGAGCTCGCCGGCGTTCGCCGCGCCCACGCCCACCATCAGGACGATGTCGATGTCGCTGTCGATCTTCAGGATCGCGCGGCATTTCTCTTCGGCGTCTCGCGCGAGCGCCACGACGTCGCGCCGCTCAAGCATCGTTCGCAGGTCGACGCGGTTCGCGTTGACGGTGGCGCGAACTACTTCCTGAAAGTGCGGTCCTCTCGGGTCCAGCACGTAATTGTGCCAGTAGGCCTCGAGTAAAGGACGATGGTTTTCGAAGTAGCGGAGATAAGCGGCGACGCGATCAGTGCTGTTGTGAACTGCGAAGAAATCAGGCAACAGATTGATCAGCATCCTGTCCCAGGCGCGAGGTGGCGTGCGTCAACACAGGCACTGTAAAAAGACGCGTGAAGATACGCCGCGCAGATTTTCGGAACAAGGGGAAAGATTTCAATTCGCGAAAAAAGTTTTGCGTGGCACAGAAATTCCCTCTTCGTTGCGCGAGTGAGGAGGTAGGGTCTTGACAACGCTTCGGCGAATAGAGTTGTGCTGCCCGATATGCGACGGCCGCTTCCAATCGGATGCGGTGGTCGCTACCAACGCGTTCGGCGGCAAACGCACCGACTTTCACGAGCGCGCCAGCGGTAAACAACCGCTGGCGTATCTCATCCACATGTGCAGAACGTGTGGGTACTCCGGGTTAGAGCGGGATTTCACGGACGAAGCCGAAGTCAGCGTCGGTTTGAAGATTCACGTGTGGAAAGAGCTTGCTCCGCACGCATCGTCTGCCGCAATGACCGGGTCGGAGAAATACGAGGCGGCAGCGAAGGTCGCGGCTTGGCAGGGAGCGGAGGATCGGCACGTCGCGGATCTCTGGCTCCGCGCGGCGTGGTGCTGCGTGGATGAATTCGACGTTGAAGCGGAGCGCTACTATCGCCGTTTGGCTGCTGCGAGGTTCCAGGCGGCGCTCGCCGCGTACGATGGCCTGCCTCGCGAAGAGAGAGCGGTCATCACCTACCTGGTCGGCGAGCTGTGGCGGCGCATCGGTGACGTGAAGCTGGCGGACGACTGGTTCGACCTCGTCGCGAGCGAGCTAATTGATCCCGAGGCACAGCACTGGGTCGTCTTGATCGCGGATCAGCAGCGATATGATCCGCAGGAATGGTTCAGTTGAGGGGTTTGTGGATTTTGGTTTGTGGATTTTGGTCATTAACCACAATCCAAAAACCAAAAACCTGAAACAGCGTGTCCTCTATCTCGTTCCGAACAGGCGATCCCCCGCGTCCCCCAGGCCAGGCAGTATGTAGCCCACGGAATTGAGCTCTCGATCCAGCGCCGCCGCGTAGATCGTCACGTCCGGATGATCGGCCGCGAGTCGCTTGACCCCCTCCGGCGCTGCCACGAGACACAGGAAGCGAATCCGACCAGCTCCAGCCCGCTTCAGCGCCGCGACCGCCGCCGCGGCGCTTCCGCCGGTCGCCAGCATCGGGTCGAGCACGAAGAACTCGCGCTCGGGCGCGTCCCCCGGAACCTTGAAGTAGTAGTCCACCGGCTTAAGCGTGTCGTGGTCCCGGTACAGGCCTATGTGTCCGACACGCGCAGCCGGTATGAGCCGCAGAATTCCTTCCACCATGCCCAGGCCGGCACGGAGTATCGGTACGAGCGTCAGCTTCTTCCCCGTGATGTGCGCGCCGACGGTCTTCTCGAGCGGCGTTTCGACGTCCATCGGATCCAGCGCCAGCTCGATGGTAGCCTCATAAGCCATGAGCATCGCGATCTCGTCCACGAGCTCCTTGAACACCTTTGTTGGCGTCTCCTTGTTCCGCAGGATCGTCAGCTTGTGCTGAATCAGCGGATGCCGGATAATTGACAGCGTTGGAAACTGTGGGACGCGCTCGATGGTCATTGGAATCGGGTTGGATCGGACGGCAACCTGGTTTCTGGTATGTGGTCGGTGGTTCCCACATACCAAGAACTACTAACCATAATCCGCTGGCTTAATGAGAGAATATCAGGCGGTAGTCGTCAAGCTGACGCGCCGAACCCATGAAGACGAGGACTCTCTGACCGATCTCTTCAACGAGCGGAGCCGGAGTGGCTGGGAGCCGGCGCTGATGGCACAGGATGAGCACAGGCTTACGGTAATCTTTCAGCGGCAAGCAACCGTCGAGGGAGTACCCTAACGGCAGCTATTAGCTATTGGCTCTTGGCTGCTGGTCAACTGCCCCGCTGATTCCGCTTTCCGCCGTCGCCAATAGCCAACAGCCAACAGCCAACAGCCCATGGAAGTCAGTTTCGTCGGTGCGGCCAGAGAAGTAACCGGCTCCTGCCACGTATTGAAGGTCGCGGGAAAGACGGTGCTGCTGGACTGCGGGATGTTTCAAGGGTCTCGCCAGGAGTCGGCGGAAAAAAATCGCGCGCTGCCCCTGCCGGTTGCCGAGATCGACGCCGTGGTGCTGTCCCACGCGCACATAGACCACGCCGGCCGGCTGCCCTTCCTGATCCGCGAAGGCTACTCCAAGCAGATATTCGCGACTCCGGCGACCCGGGACCTGTGCGCGATCATGCTGGGCGACTCCGCGCACATCCAGGAGAAGGACGCGGAGTTCCTCGCGAAGCGCAGCAAGGAATTCGTGGAGCCCCTGTATACCACGCGCCACGCAGTGCGAACGATCGAGCTGATGGTGGGACAGCCGTACGGCACAACCTTCGATGTCGTGCCGGGAGTGCGCGCGACCTTCATAGATGCCGGCCACATCCTCGGCTCGGCGACTGTAGTGCTCGATTGCGTCGAGGACGGCGTAACCAGGCGGCTCGTGTTCTCGGGCGACATCGGACGGCGCGGACTCGCGATCATCCGCGACCCCCAGATCCCGACCGGCGCCGACGCCGTCATAATGGAATCGACGTACGGCAACCGCGATCATGAATCCGTCGCCGACGCCCGCGCCCGCCTCGCGCAAGTCGTCCGCGAAACAGCCGCGCGGGGAGGCAGGGTGCTGATCCCGGCTTTCGCGGTCGGACGGACGCAGGAGCTCATCTACAGCCTGCACGAGCTGCATCGGGACGGCGCGATTCCGGCGATTCCCATTTACGTGGACTCTCCACTCGCGATCGATACGACCAGCGTCTTCGAGATGCATCCCGACGTCTTCGACCAGAGCGAAGACTTCGTGCGGAAGGTGCCGGAGCTGTTCCAGTTCGACCTCGTACGCTACACTCGTAGCGTTCAGGACTCGAAGGAGCTGTCGGCCATGAACGGGCCAATGGTGATCATCGCCGCGTCGGGGATGGTCGAGGCCGGGCGGATTCTGCATCACCTCGCTCACGGCGCCGCGGATCCGAGAAACACGATACTCATCGTCGGCTTCCAGGCCGAGCACACCCTCGGCAGGCGAATCGTGGAGCGAAGGCCGGTCATCAAGGTCTTCGGCGAGGAGGTCCAGCTCAAGGCGCGAGTCGAAATCATCAACGGTTACAGCGCGCACGCCGATCGCGGCGAGCTGGCGTCTTGGCTCCAGGGCGTTCGCGACGGCTCGCCGGCTTTGGGGAACGTGTATCTCGTGCACGGCGAGCCGCCCGCGCAGGAAGAGCTGACCACGTCGCTGACGTCGAAGGGTTTTTCAGTGAGCAGTCCGGCACCCGGAACGTCAGTCACGCTCTGAACGACGATAACTTTCGCGGGTGACCTCGAAGCTCATCATTCTCGTCCGGCTGCTGCTGGCCGTAGTCCTGACCTTCGCCGGACTGTGGATTCTGTCGGCGATTGCGGTGTTCATCTTTGCCGTGCGCGACAACCCCCGGCCCGCGGACGCCATCGTGGTTCTGGGAGCGGCGCAGTACGACGGCCGTCCATCTCCGGTCCTCAAGGCGCGGATCGATCACGCGCTGAAGCTGTTCAACCGCAAGCTGGCGCCGCGGCTTATCGTCACGGGCGGGAGAGGCCAGGGCGATACGACCAGCGAGGCGGAGGTCGCGCGGATTTATGCGTTGCGGCGCGGGGTTCCCGACAGCGCGATCCTGCTCGAGTCGTCGGGCCGCACCACCGAAGAGTCGATTCGCGCCGTGGCCAGAATTCTCGAGGGGCGCGATCTGAGCAGCGCGCTTCTCGTCAGCGATCCGCCGCACATGTTCCGGCTCTGGGTTCTCGCGCACCGCTTCGGAGTGACGCCCTACACTTCGCCAACCCAAACGAGTCCGATGTACCCTAACCGGCGCGTTCGGCTGCGATACATGTTCCAGGAATCTCTCAAGGCGCCTGCTGCGCTGTTCCTCGAAGAGTCGGTTGCGGCCAAGTTTCTGCCGCCGGTGCGGAGCATCATTCCCGAGGAGTTGGAGCCTTAGGGTGTTTGGATT
>DATLBG010000075.1:0-6387 GCA_035527035.1 Gemmatimonadaceae bacterium
AGGTGGGCGTAGCGGCTCACGTAGCCGTTCCGGTGGCGCACGTCGATCGTGTTGCCGTATCCGCCCTTCCGGCCGGCGAAGATCACCGTGCCGTCTCCGACAGAGCGAACCGGAGTGCCTGAAGACGCGGCGTAGTCGGTCCCCTTGTGCGCCCGCCAGCGGCCGAGCACCGGGTGCCGGCGCATGCCGAACACGCTGGAGATGCGGCGGAAATTGAGCGGCGCGCGTAGGAACGCTGCGCGCATGGACTTCCCTTCCGCGTCGAAGTACTCGCCGCCCGCGACGTTGCTGCGGAAGTGGATCGCCTGGATCTCCTTGCCGGACAGCTCCATCGTCGCGCCGAGGATCTTGTTCGCGTACACCCCGCCCGTCGGCTCCTGCACGCGCTCGACGACCACGCCGAACTTGTCGCCGACCTGCAGATCCTTGCTCATGTCCACGCGGTACTCGTAGATGTCGGCAAGCAGCCAGGCAAGCCGATGGCGCTGTCCCTTCGGAAGTACTCCGTCGGAGAACTGATTGAGCGCCGCGTAAAGACTCGAGCGGATGGTCCCGCTTACTGCGACGGTGTCGATGATGGTCTTGCCGTTGGCGAGTACCAGGACCGGCGTCACGATCGGGTCGTACACGTAGGGCGCAACGGGCACGGACGCGCGATCGCGACCGAGCACGCGAATCGGATCGATTTCGCGGGTAGAGAGCAGATCGCCGGCCCTTGCTGCAGGTGCCGGCGGCGTCAGTCTCAGTGCTCCGATTGCAAGCGCTCCGACCACCGTGTAGGTGATGGAGCGCGCCCATGACAGCCTCAATCCATTTGTCTCCGAATGAACGTCGGGATCTCCATGTCGGCGAGATCCTGATCCCCATCCTGCTTGTGCTGCTTGTCCGGCAAGGACGACCCTGACGGGGACTGGGTCACGCGCCTCAACCCATCTGTTCCCGTTCCGGCCTGAATGCCCCGGGTAACCCTCGCCACCCCCGCCTGGCGTTGCGCCGGGAAGGGTATGACCGGCGACCCCTTGGTCGCGCCCTGGGAAATAGCGGTTCCCTGGACGGCACTATTATTGGGGTTGTCGAAGCCGGTCGCAATGACTGTTACGCGAATCTCCCCTCCCATGGCCGGCTCGTGGACCGCCCCGAAGATGATTTCGGCGTCGGAGCCGGCCGCGTCGTGGATGATCTCGCTGATCTGGTAGACCTCGCCCAGGGTCATGTCCGGGCCGCCCGTGATGTTGAGCAGGACCCCCGTGGCCCCGGCGATCGAGACATTGTCGAGCAGCGGACTGGCGATGGCCTGCTGGGCCGCCTCGGTCGCGCGGTTGTCCCCGCGGCCGATCCCGGTGCCCATCAGGGCCGATCCGCCCTCCTGCATGACTGTGCGCACGTCGGCGAAGTCCACGTTGACCAGTCCGGTCACGCTGATGAGCGACGAGATGCCCTGGGTCGCATGCAGCAGCACTTCGTCGGCCTTCTTGAGCGCGTCCTGGAACGGGATCCCCTTCCCCACGACGGCGAGCAGCCGCTCGTTGGGCACGACGATCATCGTGTCCACGTACTTCCGCATCTCGGCGATGCCGAGCTCCGCCTGCCGCATGCGCTTGCGTCCCTCGAACAGGAACGGGCGCGTCACGATGCCGACGGTCAGCGCGCCCGCTTCGTGCGCGAGCTCGCACACGATGGGCGCGGCGCCGGTGCCCGTGCCGCCGCCCATGCCGCAGGTGACGAAGACGAGGTCGGCGTTCTGCAGCGAGCGCGACACATCGTCCCTGCTCTCTTCGACCGCCTGTCTGCCGATCTCGGGTCGCGCGCCCGCACCGAGCCCGCGCGTCAGCTTCTTCCCAATCTGGATCTTCACATCGGACTTCGAGTTCAGGAGCGCCTGCGCATCGGTGTTGACCGATATGAATTCCACGCCCTGGAGATGCTCGTCGATCATGCGGTTGACGGCGTTTCCGCCACCTCCGCCGACGCCCACGACCTTCATGCGGGCAGCCTGCGACTCGCTCTCGTCGAACTCGAATACCATGGTCAAGACTCTCTCTCCGCTGGTGTATAACGCCAGAGGTTTGGGGAAAACTGGTGCCGAATATATGGTGCTCTGCGCGATTCAACCATATGAAATTTCAAGGGATCGGACGTTTTGGTCCCCTTTTGACAAAGGGGAGAGTTTTCCACAATCGGCGTAGTCCGGTCACGTTATTGATTCCGCTGGCTTTCGGGACCGTAAAGTCATTGCCGGCCTATAAGGCGAAGAGAGATAGTTTGAGGATTGAAGGACGTTCCGAGTCGGCCACCTCAGCCCGATTGCCATGGTCCCACACATAGTCCGTTCGCTAGCTGGTGCGCTCGTCATTTTCGTTGCCGCATGCGTCAGTGAGCCGACCGCGCCGATCCTCGCGGGCCAGGCGCTTCTTTTCACCAGCGATCGCGACGGGAACGTCGAGATCTATGCAATGCTTCCCGATGGAGGGAAGCCGATCAGGCTGACCCGGAACACCGCGAAGGACTTCGCGCCCAAGTGGTCGCCCGACGGAAGCAGGATCCTCTTCCTCAGCGACCGTGTTACCGACAGCAAGGGCGCAGGCACGTACGAGATCTTCGTCATGAACTCCGACGGCTCTGCCGTGACACAGCTGACGACGAACGACGTGCTCGAGACATCTCCGAGCTGGTCGCCGGACGGCACGAAGATCCTGTACGCTACGACGGGGTCCGCGAGCAAGGTGTTCGTGATGAACGCGGACGGGAGCGGCGTGGCGCAGCTGACGAACAACCCGTACGCCGACTCGCTGCCGCAGTGGTCCCCCGACGGAACGCGCATCGCGTTTCTCGGAAGTCCGCTCGGCTGGTCGTGGATCTTCACGATGGCGCCGGACGGAACGAGTCAGATTCGCGTCCCGACGCAGATCGTCGGCGGGGTTCACAGCTACTCGTGGGCGCCCGACAGCAAGAACATCGTGTACGAGTACGGCGAGTGGCCGTACGGCGGCATTTATCGTTCGGTCAGCACGCCGACGCCGAACTTCCGTGACGATCCGACTTTTCTCGTGGGCTACGAGCGATTTCCTTCGAAGCCGGTCTGGTCGCCGGATGGTCAGCGCATCGCGCTGACCATGAGCGAGTTCGGAGCGGGCGACATCTTCACGATGAAAGCAAGCGACGGGAGCGAGCGCATCAACATTACGAACAGCCCGTCGACGGACCTGATCGCGGATTGGAAATAGGATGACGCTTGATCGGCCAGGCTAGTATACGTCCAAATCACGGGCCGAAATAACCGGCCCCTTGAAGGAGGACATTACCTGCGCAATAAGCTCGGCGGGACGCCGACCCGCAAAGGCTTGGTGATATAGAACTAGTACTTTGGGATTTGCACGTGAGGCCAACTCTCCCAATTGGGCGGCGCTTGTGTGAAAGTCGCGGAAATATGCTTCATCGGTTCCGGATAGAATGCCTTCGGCGCCATGCACTGAATGGAGCAGGAGATCGCAGCCGTTGCACGCGGCTACAATTGCTTCCGTCGGGCGCGTGTCCCCTGATATGACGATCACGCGATCCGGCGCTTGAATGCGGTATCCCAATGCATGCGTCCAGTCTCCATGCGCCACATCGAAAGCAGTCACGGCAATGTTGGAATCCGCGTAAACCATCCCGGCGCTGATTTCATTGACTGACGCTCCATTAACGCGGCTGGCGACCGCGTTGTCAGCCGCCATCGGGCTCTGTGCTCGAATCACTCGATCCTCCGCCCAGGCTGCCGCAAGATGTCGCATCATCGCGCTCAAGCCGGGTGGTCCAAAGACCTTGAGAGATGCTGCCGTACGGCCATGCCGGATAGGCCCGGTTTGCATTCCCAACTCAGGATAGAAAAGCAAGTCCGGCAATCCCAGCGTATGGTCGGAGTGGAGATGGGTGATGAATACGGGTCCCAATTCCCGAATACCGAGATTCATTCTTTCCCGAGCTTCGAACGTGCGCTGCAGGACTCCAGGTCCGGCATCGAACACATACAGCGTTCCGCGAACGACGATTCCGATGCTGGTACCAGACCGGCTTGCCGAGATAACAGGGGTGCCGTCTCCGAGAATGACTACGGCCGATCCGACCGCCGCTGGTGAGTTCGCGACCTGGGCCTGGACCATGGGAGCGGCGCACAGCACCGAGCCGATGATTGCGAGCGCTCGAGGTGACATATTGCCTCGCACGAATTGGGAGTAGTGCAAACGCAGGGTCGCAGGAAGGTAGTCATTCGTTGCAGCGCATCTTCATACTGGGTTCGCACCGTGAAGATGGTCTCGTGCCCGCCTCCTTCGTAGTAAACCGCCTCCACGCCCTTCCCCGCATTGCGGAGCGCGGCTTCGAACGCCCTGGCCATGGTCACGTTTGTGAACGGCGACCCACCTCCAGCGGGAGTGTCAGCCGTCCCGTGCATTAGGAGAATGGGGACATCAACCTCCGCCGCGCGGGCCGTGACCTCAGGCGGGTAGCCCGCGGAATTGAGCACCACTGCGTTTAACGTGCCGGTGTGCAAAAGAACGTAGTCAAGGGCCGCGCCGCCGCCGCGGGAATGTCCAAACAGAGCGATCTGGTTTTCCTGCGCGTCTGGCAACGCGCGCACCGATGCGACGAGCGCATTCACCGATTCGCGTGCGAGGCGGAATCGCTCGACTCCGGGTGCGTCGACGAATGGCGGGCCGCCATCACACTCGATCGGAGTGATGTATCTCGCACCTACGCCTCGGTGGCCGTCAAACCAACACGCGGCGACGCCGAGCACTCCGCGGCGCGCCAGGTCGCGCGCCAATTCGACGTATTCCTGAGCAAATCCGTGCGTGCCGTGCAGGATGATGAGCGCCGGAAAAGGTCCGGCTCCGCTCGGCCGCGCGACCGCGGCGAGCATGACTCCGCTTTCAGTTCTTACGCGCAGCCACCAAACGGAGTCGGAGGGACTTCTCCCTGGAGCTCGAGAGGCGCCCGAACTTCTCGACTCGCCGCTATCAGGCGACGGCAACGCCAGCCGCGCCAGCACGGTGCGTCGCTCACGGCCCGGCTGAAACGGCGGATTGGTGATTGTGAGCCGAACGGTGTCCCGGCCGATCTCGGCGGCGTATCGCAGCGCCTCGCCGGGCATCTCGCTCGGGTTCTTGTGAACGAGCGCCACGAGCGTCAGTGTCGTGCCGTCGAGCGCATAGGTGCCCGCCGCGCCGACGAAGGAGTCGTAGGCCCGCACCTTCTCGGCGTCAGAAGGACGGTTCGGGTCGCCCGCGAACGGCGGCCGCGGCTCGGGGCGGGTGAACATGTAGCTGTAGTGTGTCGGTGTGAACACGTACAGGCTGCGGTACGGCGTGCCGGAGCTGACCCAGTCGCCGCCGGGAGTCCTGGACGCCTGCTCGACCACCGTCCATACACCCTCAAGCGAACCCGCGGCCGCCATGGCGTGGAAGGAGGCGGTGCGCGCCGAACCCGGCATTGCGGCGTGCGGTTTCGAGCAAGCCGCGGCGGCAAACGCCAGCAGGAATGCGAATGCGCGACGCTGCATGAGAGCCTCCGTGGACATGCCTAAAAAATGTGAACCGAAAGCAGGTTACGGCCGATGGGCAATCGCGTAGATGACTTCTACTCGATACTCCAATTCGGACATCGTGAGAGTCTCCATGCGCGCGCGAACACGATTCACGCACACCTCCCGGGCATCCGGGCCCAAACTGCTGAGGCGGCGAGAGGGAAGACCACATTGAGTTTGTGTCGCGAACAGGTTTTCTACGTTCCACCTGTGAGCGAAGTGCTGTGTCCAGACCCGGTGCGAGTTGAAGCCCGCCGCCTTAACGAGATCGGCAAGCTTTCCCGTGGTGTCCATCCAGCATTGCCGCATGACGCTGGAGTCACGCGAATCGGCGACTGCGCCCGCTCGATCGAGTTCTTCGGCCCAGAAAGCGGCCGCCGGGAGGCCTGGATCCTCGCCCCAAACGACCAGCCCCACCGATCCCCCTGGTCGCAGTGTCGCGCGGATCTCGCCCAAAGCGCGAACCGGGTCGGGAATATGAAATAGCACGAACAGGAGTAAAGCCGCGTCGAACACCGCGGGGCGAATGCCCAGATTCGCAGCATCCGCTACGGCGACCCTTCCTCTGAGGAGATCATCCCCTTCGCGCAGCATTCCTTCCGCGCGATCCACGCCATAGAGCTCCGCTCCGGGTGCGGCCCTTTCAATCAATGGCCAGAGAGCTCCGGTACCAGTGCCTACATCGAGAATTCGCCGTGAACCGGCGAGGGGCATCGCGAGCAAGAGCGGGTTCGCCATCGGATTGATGACGGGCGCCCAAAAGCGGGAGTACGCCGCGGCCCGCTGTGAGTAGTCTGTGGCCAGTTCCTCGGAGGCGTTGATCA
>DATLBG010000076.1:0-5510 GCA_035527035.1 Gemmatimonadaceae bacterium
GACGAGCCGGTGCTCATCATCTTCGTGGACACGATCTTCGACGCCGACCTGTCGCTCGTGACCCGGACCGACGCCGACGGGATCATCTGGGTCAAGGAAGTCGAGGACTACCAGCGCTTCGGCGTCGTCGTCACTGACGACGACGGCAACATGACCCGGATCATCGAGAAGCCGAAGGAGCCCATCTCGAAGCGCGCGAACATCGGTCTGTACTACATTAGGAACTGGAAGCTGCTGTTCGAGGGGTTGGACCACGTGCTCGCGGCGCCGAAGAACATGGGCGAGTACTTCCTCACCGACGCGTTCCAGTACATGATCGACAAGGGCGCGAAGATCAAAGTCGTGGACGTCGCCGGCTGGTACGACGCCGGCAAGATTGACACGCTGCTCGACACGAACCGCGTGATGCTGACCAAGGGCCACGCGCGCAAGCCGGCGAACGCAGACGGCGTGAAGATCGTGGATCCGGTTTACATCGAGGACGACGTCACGCTCAAGGACTCCACCATCGGGCCGAACGTGTCCATCGGGAAGGGGAGCGTGATCGAAGGGTCGGAGCTGAGCCACACGATCGTCGGGACGGGCGCGAAGATCACGAAATCAAAGCTTACCAACTCGCTGATCGGCGACGAGACGGTGCTCGACGGTCTGCGCGGAGAAGTCACCATCGGCGACCATTCCGAGGTACGGCTAACATAGGCGCCCGGCCGAAGCTCGGCCGTACCGTCGTCGCGCTCGGCGTGGTGAGCTTCTTCACCGACATGTCGAGCGAGATGATCTATCCGCTTCTTCCGCTGTTCATCAGCACGACGCTGGGCGCGAGCGCATCCTTCATCGGCGCGATCGAAGGCGCCGCCGAGTCCACCGCTGCACTCGTGAAGCTCGGCAGCGGCTGGTGGTCGGACCGCGTGCGCCGCCGGAAGCCGCTCGTCGTCGCCGGATACGTGATCGCGTCGGCGGTCAGGCCGCTGATCGGAATAGCCCAGGCGGCCTCGCAGGTGCTCCTGCTCCGGGTCGCCGACCGGGTGGGGAAGGGTATCCGGACCGCTCCGCGCGACGCCATGATCGCGGAGTCAGTGGATCCCGCGATCAGAGGGCGTGCGTTCGGATTTCACCGCTCGCTCGATCACGCGGGGGCCGTGGCCGGACCGCTGCTCGCGTTCGTGCTGTTGCGGCAGCTGGGACTTTCCTTGCGCGCGGTCTTTCTACTGGCGGCGATCCCCGCCGCGATCGCGGTAATCGTGCTCGTCGTTGCGGTGCGTGAAACCCGTCCCGTGGCCCCCGCGCCAGCTCCCGGACCGGTCCTGCGCCTGCAGGGTGGCCTGGACAAGCGGTTCTGGCTGTATCTCGGCGCGGTCCTGCTGTTCACGCTCGGCAACTCGACCGACGCGTTTCTCCTGCTGCGCGCGACGGACCTTGGCGTGCGGCTGAGCTGGATACCGCTGCTGTGGGCATTCCTGCACGTGGTGAAGTCCACTACGGGAACGCTGGGCGGCGCGCTGTCCGACAGGTTCGGCCGCAAGCCGCTGCTCGTCACAGGCTGGATGCTGTACGCCGCCGTGTACGTCGCATTCGGGCTTGCGTCCGAGGCCTGGCACGTGTGGGTGCTGTTCGCGGTGTACGGCATCTTCTTCAGTCTCACCGAGGGCGCGGAGCGCGCGCTCGTCGCGGACATGGTTCCAGCGGAGCAGCGCGGGTCCGCCTTCGGCTGGTTCCATCTCGCCATCGGCCTCGGCGCACTGCCGGCGTCGCTGTTGTTCGGGGTGCTGTGGGACCGCCGCGGTCCCGCCACCGCGTTTGCGACCGGTGCCGCGCTGGCGATGGCCGCCACTCTGCTCTTGTTCGCCGTTACAGTGCCGCAGCGGTCGCAACATGAACGATGATTGTTCACCTGATAGACGGCACGTACGAGCTTTTTCGCCACTTCTACGGCCAGCGCAGCTTTAACAAGGGAAAGGACAAGCCGCTCGGGGCCATCGCCGGAGTGCTGAACTCCGTGCTGGAGATCATCGAGGCCGGCGGCACGCATGTCGGCGTGGCAACGGACCACGTCATCGAGTCCTTCCGCAACGAGCTCTGGCCCGACTACAAAACGGGTGAGGGCATAGACCCCGCTCTCTACTCGCAGTTTCATCCGCTCGAGGACGCGCTCGCCGCGATGGGCGTTGCGGTCTGGCCGATGATAGACCTCGAGGCCGACGATGGCCTCGCCGCGGCGGCGCACCTGGCTGGGCGAGACCCGCGTGTCGAGAAAATCTGCATCTGGGCGAACGACAAGGATCTCGCGCAATGCGTGCGCGGCGAGCGGGTCGTGCAGATAGTTCGGCGTGGGATGGAGATCAGGACCGCCGAAGGAGTGCGCGCGAAGTTCGGGGTCGAGCCGGCACTCATCGCGGATTTTCTGGCGTTGGTAGGCGACGCGCAGGACGGCTATCCGGGCATCAAGGGGATCGGCGCGCGCACTGCCGCCGGCCTGCTCAACCGCTACGGACCGATCGAGTCGTTTCCCCCGGAGGCGCTGGGAGCCGAGGGCGAGCGCGCACTCTTGTTCAAGTCACTCGCTACGCTGAGAACGGATGCAGATCTTTTCGCCGACGTGGACGAGCTGAAGTGGAACGGGCCGACGCCCGCGTTCGAGGATTGGGCGACGCGGATCGACCCCAAGCGCCTTCTATCGCGGGCTTTGAAGGCGGGTGAGAGGCGGGACCGGCCTACGCGATCTTCGTAGGAGTGCTACGTCAACCTACGCAGAGACGGGCCTGTATCGCTCTCTGATCTTTCCGGCGTTGGATTCACCCACACCGGAGACACCCGATGAAAGCCATCGTCCTCAATACGGCCTTTGCCGCCTGCTTTTTTCTCGCGGCGGGAACCCTCGGAGCGCAACAGGCTTCCGCGCGTCATCCCGACATGCGTTCGAACAGCCTTTACACGGAGATCGGCGGCAACATCGGCGACTTCTCCGTCAACTACGACCGTCTGATCGGAAAGGCCACCCTCGTTAGGATCGGGTATGGCACCCTTTCTGACACGTACGGGGATTGCTTCGGCATCGGCTTGGTTTCCGCGTGCGAGGGAAGCGTGAACGCGTCGTTGGTCGGCCTGACGGTGGGCAGGCTCTTCGGGCGCAGGCACATGGCCGAGATCGGCGCCGGCGGGGCGTTCGGAACGGTCACCGAGGAGCGTATTTCATTTATCGGCGCATCCACATCCGAGAAGGAGACCGTGACGACGGTGACGGCGACGATCGGCTACCGGTGGCAGGGAACGGGGCGCATGCTGATGCGCGCCGGGTTCACGCCGTCGTACGTCGTGAGCGGCGAGACCGAGAACTATCCCAAGGGTCTCGCGTACTCGATTGGCGCGAGCCTCGGCTTCGCCTTCTAGGTCAGCAGCAGCGCGCGCCCGGCTTCGAATAGCGGGCGTGCAGCCTGCTGCACACGAAGTCCTCGCGATCCAGCGGCGTCATGTTCGGATGCGCGACCTTCATGTGCTCGAGATACAGCTCGTAGCTCGGCGCGCCGATGACGGCGCGCACGAACTCACCCAGCTTCTGCCACCAGTTTGGACGCGCGCTCGTCACGGGGCTCGACGCACCGGCAGGTTGTTCTCGAAGATCTCGTAGATGCGCCGGTACTCGTCGGTCCACGACGACGGCCTGGTGAACGCGTGATCCTCCACCGGATACACCGCCAGCTCCCATCCCGTCTTGCCCAGCTCGATGAGCCGCTGTGTCAGCCGCACCACGTCCTGAAAGTGCACGTTGGTGTCCACCATCCCGTGCAGGATCACGAGCGGATCCTCCAGGCCGTGCGCGAAGTAGATCGGTGAAGATCTGCGGTACGCCGCAGAGTCTTCCTGCGGGCGGTTGAGGATGTTGGCGGTGTAGCCCTCGTTGTAGTGCGCCCAGTCGGTAACGCTCCGCAGCGCTGCGCCCGCGCCGAAATGCTCCGCTTCTGTGAACAGCGCCATCAGCGTGATGAACCCGCCGTAGCTCCCGCCGTATATGCCCACGCGGTCCCCCGGGATACGGTGCTCGCGCTCGAGCCACTTCGCGGCGTCAACATGATCCTGAAGGTCGCGCCCGCCGAACCAGCGGTAGATCGCCGTGCGCCAGTCGCGCCCGTACCCGGCGGACGCGCGGTAGTCGAGATCGAGTACCACGTAGCCCTTGGACGCGAGCAGCTGATTGAACATGTACTCGCGCGGATACTCCGACCAGAAGTTGCCGATATTCTGCAGGTACCCGGCGCCGTGCACGAAGATCACGGCCGCCCCGTTAGGCTGCGCGCCGACGTCCTGCGGCCGGTAGATGTGCGCGGGAACCTGCACGCCGTCCGATGCGGGGATCATCACGATCTCCGGCTTGATCCAGTTGCGCGACCGCCATTCGTCCGACGGCGAGAGCGTGAGCCTGTGCATCGGCGCGCCGGGTTTATTCTCGGCGAGGAACAGGTCAGGCGGCTGGTTCACGTGCGAGTACACGTCCGCGAGCCAGCGCTCGTCGGGCGACAGCGCCACGTCATGCGCGCCGGACCAGCTCGTGAGACGCTCGCGAGCGCCGCCGTTTACGGAGAGCCGGTAGAAATGCCGCTCGAAGGGCGAGGGCTCGTTCGTGTGGAGGTAGAACGCCTGCTCGTCGCGCGAGAGTCGTACGCCGCGCACCTCCCATCGCCCGCTCGTGAGCTGGCGCTTGTCGCTGCCGTCCGGGCGCGATGTGTACAGGTGGGCGTATCCGTCGGCTTCCGATACGAACCAGACCCGGCGGCCCTCGTCGTACCAGCCGGCACAGTCGAAGCATGGCCCGCCGACCCAGGCGCTGTCGCGCAGAACATCCACCGTACGCACCGTGCCGGAGGCGTCGATGCTCTGGATTGTCCGTGTCTTGTTGTTGAAGCTCCTGGAGAAGAGCAATGCCTGGGTGCCGCTCCGGTTCCAGCCGATATCGCGAGTGAAGCCGAGCGCGGTGTCTCCGCCGAATACCTTCAGCCAGGTGACTCTTCCTGACGGTAACGAGATCAGCCCCACTCGCGACCGTCCCTGCGTGTCACCGACTTTCGTGCGCGGACGCAGCTCTTCTATGTAGCCTGTTTCCGTCACGTACCGCGGAACAGTCGCGATGCGCGCGCCCTCGGGCTGCGTGCTCAGGACCACGAGCATGGCGTTGGCCGCCGGCGAGACCGACAGGGCGCTGATCCGCTCGTTGCGCCCGAGAAAGATCGGCGGCAGGCGGCGGGACGCGAGGGAGATCGAGTCAGCGCGGCGGATGCTGTCGGTGCGCGCGCGATCCCGAATGGCCTCGAACAGCTCGAGCTGCTGCGCTTCGAGAAACCCACGCTGGGTTACGGCGCGGGCGGAGTCGGCGCGGCGCGCGGAGTCCGCGGCTCCGCCGAAGCGGATGTCCGTGTGCTGTCTGAGGGAGCCTCCGCCCAGGTCCATGGAGAAGACGTTGTTGTCTCTAACGAAGAAAATGCGCGTGTCATCCGCGCTGAAGCGCGGGTTGTTCTCGG
>DATLBG010000077.1:0-6930 GCA_035527035.1 Gemmatimonadaceae bacterium
CGCGGGTACGAGCGGTAGCGTCCCATGTTGCGGCCGATCGTCTCCCACATGCTGTTGAAGACGCCCGTGCTCCCCGTGAAGTGCACGCCCGCCAGGTCGGGATGCGTCAGCAGCGTCTCCGAGACCGCGACCGGGTCGCCCGGCACGAAGTTGATGACGCCCGGCGGCAGCCCCGACTCCTCGAGCAGCCGCATGACGTGCCACGCGCTCAGCATCGCGTTCGCGGCCGGCTTCCAGACGACCGTGTTCCCCATCAGCGCCGCCGACGTCGGCAGGTTGCCCGCGATCGCCGTGAAGTTGAACGGCGTCACCGCGTACACGAACCCTTCGAGCGGCCGGTAGTCGAGCTGGTTCCACATCGTCCGGTCGCTGATCGGCTGCTCGTCGTACAGCTCCTGGGCGTCGTACGGATTGAAGCGCCAGAAGTCGATCAGCTCGGCCGCCGAGTCGATCTCGGCCTGGAACGCCGTCTTCGACTGGCCGAGCATGGTGGCTGAGTTCAGCGTGTAGCGCCATGTCGTGGAAAGCAGCTCTGCCGCTTTCAGAAATACGCCGGCCCTTTCTTCCCACGGCTGTCTCGCCCAGTCGTGCTGCGCGTCGCGCGCGGCGCGAACGGCGGCCGTAACGTGCTCCGGCGCGGCCTTGTGCCAGTCAGCCAGAACGTGGGCGTGCGCGTGAGGCATGACCGAGTGCCCGACGTTGCCGGACAGGACCCGGCGCCCGCCGATCACGAGCGGAATCTCTATCCGCTCGGCCGACATTTCCGCGAGGCGCGCCTTTAGCGCGGTTCGCTCGGCGGAGCCTGGCGCGTACTCCCGCACCGGCTCGTTCTCCTGGGGCGGAACGCGCCACTCTCCGTTTACGGAGCCCAACAACGGTGGGGCATTGCTGTCGGCCGCTTCTCCGGCGGGCGGCTGTTGGCGAAGTTGTGAATCGCCGCCTTTCCGGATGTCTCGAGGAACCCCAACCGCTGACATGAATTGCAAGATACCCACGGCATCATCCCATGAGAATTGCAGGGACGGCATTTCTTCTGCTATCGGCTTGCGGCACCGAGGGAATTGCGTGGGCCCCGGTTACTTATGACGGCGGCGCGCAGCCCGCGGCCGTCGAGACCGCGTCGCTTCCACCCCGGGGAGGCGCAGGATGTGCGGAGATAACCGTGGTGGCGCGAGGCGAAGCGCGCTACGCGGCGTGGTGGGAAGCGCGGGCCGGCGGCTCTTCGGCGCTGATGCTCGCGCGCTCGCCGGACGGGGGCGCTCATTGGGAGGCTCCCGTTGTGGCGGATGACAGAGACGCGGGCGGGATGGGATGCGGGCGTCCGCTCCCCGCGCTGTTCGCGGATGACTTCACGGAGTATCTGCACGTGACTTATCACCTTGCCCCGGCGGGCAGCGCGGGGATCTACTTCACGCACTCGATGCACGCAGCGGAGCTCGGGCGCTCGAGCCACGGTGTGCTGCACGCGCCCGTGCCCGTAGCGCACGGCGAGCGGCCGGTCCGCAGCAGCGTCGCGGGGCGCGGCGACACCGTGGTGGTAGCGTTCGAGGATCCGAACTCCGCAAAGCCGCGTGTTCTTCTCTCGCTCTCCACGGGAGCCGGCCACGTGTTCGGGGCGTACGAGGCCGTGTCGCCCGCGGGCGCGATCGCGCGCGCGCCCCGGGCAAGCCTCGCTGGAGACTCGGTGCGTGTGGATTGGACGGAGCAGACGGCCGGGGGCGGCACCCGCGCGGCGTCGCGGACGGGAAGGCTTCCTTGAGTCCGGCTGCGCAGCGCAAACGTTTCATCGGGGCGCACACGATCAACAACGGCGGCGTGCACATGGCGGTGCGCCGCGCCGCGCGCGGGGGCATGACCGCCGTGCAGGTATTCACCGCCGTGCCCAAGTATTACAACGACAAGATGTCGGTGCGGCCCGAGCGCGCGCAGCGCTTCCGCAAGGAAGTCACCGCGTCGAAGATCGATCCGAAGATGATTCTGGTGCACGCGCCGTACGTGCTGAGCGTGGCGACGCCCGATCCGGAAAAATGGGAGCGCGCCAGCGGCGGGCTGACGAAAGAGCTGGAGCGCTCCAGCGATCTGGGCGCGGGCTCCGTCTGCTTCCATCCCGGGTCGGCTGGCGACGACACGCCGGCGAACGCCGCGAAGCGGATCGCCAAGGCGATAACTGCCGCTCTGCGCGCCGTGAAATCGGAGACGAGGCTGCTCGTCGAGAACACGGCGGGAGCGGGCCGGACCATGGGGCGCACCGCCGCGGAGGTCGGTGAAATCCTGTCGCACGTGCCCAAATCGCTGCGCGCGCGCACTGGTTATGGGTTGGACACCTGCCATCTTTTCTGCTCGGGATACGACATCAGGAAGTCGCGCGCGGCCTTCTCCGCGATCCTGGACGAATTCGAGGAAGCCACGGGTGAGCCGCCGTCGTTCTTCCACCTGAACGACAGCGCGGGAGCGCTCGGCTCCAACCGTGACAGGCACGTTCTCATAGGGGAAGGGGAGATAGGGGTCGATCCATTCAAGTGGCTGCTCGGCGACGCCCGATCCGCCGGCATTCCCCTGGTTCTCGAGACGCCGCAGCAGAATTACGACATCGAAGACGACGACGATTCGCCCGATCCATACGACGTCAAGATGCTGAAACTGCTGTCCTCCCTATAGGGGGGCCGATGCGTTTTCCCTATTGCGCCCACGGTCCTGCGATTTACTTTGCTCCGCGGCAGCATTTGCTGGTGACTAGTTAGTCCGCACCGTCATCCCACTCAGGAGAAGCGATGGCAACAAAGAAGAAGAGCTCGGCTCGGAAAAAGTCGTCCTCGTCGAAAAAGAAGAGCACCGCGAAAAAGGGATCCGCCAGAAAGAAGTCGGCGACGAAGTCCCGCGCGAAGACGAAGCGCAAGGGCGGTGGACGCGCGAACGCTGCGTTCATGAAGCCGATGCAGCCGAGCGCGTCGCTGAGCGCCGTCGTCGGCAGCAGCCCGCTTCCGCGCACGGAAGTCACCAAGAAGCTCTGGGCCTACATCAAGCGTAAGGGGCTCCAGGACAACAAGAATCGCCGCATGATCAACGCCGACGATTCTCTGCGCCCGGTGTTCGGCGGGAAGCGTCAGGTCTCGATGTTCGAGATGACGAAGCTCGTCAACAAGCATCTCAGCTGATCTAGCTGATCGTTGCCAGCCGCACCCAAAAAGGGGCGCGCCGCGACGGCGCGCCCCTTGTCACAGCCGGGCACGGCGAAGCCCGTAGGATGGAAGGGCGGAGCGCTCTGGCGGAATGTCCGGGCGATCGCCATGCCGCTTGCGCTTTTTCTCCTCATACGGACGTTCGTCCTGGAAGCGTACCGCATTCCCTCCGGGAGTATGGTACCGTCGCTGCTCGTGGGCGACTGGCTCTTCGTGAACAAGCTCAGGTACGGGCCGCACGTGCCGTTCACGGATTCGCGTCTCATAGGGTACGCGCAGCCGCGGCGCGGCGACGTCGTGGTGTTCGTATCCCCGCCCCAGTACGACCAGCCGCACGACCTGAACCCAACGCTCGTCAAACGTGCGGTTGCCGTCGGTGGCGATACGATCCACATGCGGCAAGGCGTGCTATACGTGGATGGCGCTCCCCAGAGGCAGGGGTATGCTCATGCGGCCGGCGATGCCTTCGACTCGGTGAGCGACCTGTTCGACTGGCAGAAGCCCTTCGGCCTGGCCGAGTCGCGCTTCGGTCCCGCGCCCGCGGAGCCGTCGCATGACAACTGGGGTCCGATGGTTGTTCCGGCCGGCCACCTGTTCATGATGGGCGACAATCGCTACAACTCCAAGGACAGCCGGTACTGGGGATTCGTCCCGCGCGCGAACCTGCGCGGCCGGCCGATGTTCGTGTATTACTCCTACAACGCCGACGATAGTGACCGCCCGCTGCCTTTCATCACCGACATACGGTGGGGCAGGCTCGGCCACTGGATTCGCTGATTCGCTGATTCGCCGCTTCGCTGATTCGCGGGAGCCGGATGGCTGACACTTGATTCTTGGTCGAGGCACCAGTCGGGGCGATCTTTCGCTTCGCGTAGCGCAGGCGGTGTGCGTCGCCGCGATCGCGATCCTCATTGTCGCCGGCGCGACCGGCTACAACGGCGTAGTGCTCGGCGGGGTGCTGCTGTCCGTCTGCTTCCTGGCCGGGGTCGGTGTATTCGTCACGACGCGGCCGGAGCTGTCGCGGCAGCAGCGCGATCTCTTCCGATGGATAACCTTTGGCGCCGCGCTCGGCGCCATCGCGAAAGTATCCTGGACCCTGCACTTCGTATCGAACGGAGTTCGGCCCCGTTTCCCCGCGCTCGCCGATTACCTCCTGCTTGGAGCCGAGCTCGCGGTAGTCGTAGGCTTCGTTCGTCTGCTGTACACCGGCCGCGCGGCGATGAAGCTCGAAGCCTTCGCGGATTTGATTCTCATCGCGGTGGCCGCGGGAGTGATCATGCTGCCGCTCGGGATGACCCAGTTCTCGGCGGTGCTGAGCACCCTTGACCTCGCGGGCAAGGTCGTCAGCGCGATGTCGCTGTTTTCCGCCGCCGCGAGTCTGATCCTCCTGGCTTTGCTGATAACCTGGCGCGGCGAGGAGCTGTCGCGCCGGGCGATGCTCGGGCTGGCGGTCGGTACCGTGGCGACGGCGATGTTCACCGCCTGGGCGGCGCAGTTCGCGCTGAGCGGCGCGCGGCCTCTGCACGTAGCCATGGACGTGCTCGCGGTGGCGGCGATTCTGGGCTTTGTGTCCGCGCTCGACATCCGGCGATCCCTCCCGACTCTCGAGCTCAAGATCGCCGAGCGCACCGCCGCGCTCAGCGGCACGGTGGAGGAGCTCAAGGGGGTGATCACCGAGGAGCGCGCCATGCGCGCGCAGATCATCGAGCGCGAGCGGCTCGCCTCCATCGGCTCGATAGTGGGGGGCGTGGCGCACGAGATCAACAATCCGCTGAGCAGCATCAGCGCGTTCGCGCAGCTCCTGCTCAACGAGGACGGCCTGAGCGAGTCGCAGCGCGATTCGCTGGAAGCGATCTACGCCGAGGCCATGCGCGCCGCGAACGTGATCAAGGACCTCCGCGCGTTCGCGCGCAGAAGCGCGTCGGAGAATCGCGCGGTGGACCTGAACGAGATCATCGGTCGCACCGTGCGGCTGCGCGGGTATCAGATGGACAGCGGGCACGTGGCCGTGCGCACCGAGCTGGATCCCAATCTCCCGATGGTCACCGGAGATCCGCAGCAGCTCCAGCAGGTAGTAGTGAACCTCATGTCCAACGCGATCGCGGCCATGAAGGACGGCGGGGAGCTGCTCATCGCGACCTGCGCCGAGCGGAGCACCGAAAACAAGCGCGTGCTGGTCGAGTTCACCGACACGGGCCAGGGCATTCCCGAAGGGCTGCGCGACCGGATCTTTGATCCCTTCCTCGCGTCCCAGGGCTTCGGCGAAGGCGTGGGGATGGGCCTCAGCGTGAGCTACGGCATCGTCGCGGCGCACGGCGGGCAGCTGCGACTGGTGGACGGATCGCCGGGCAACACCAAATTCGTGGTGGAGCTTCCCGCTGCCCGGTGGCAGTCGCAGGGCTCGGAGCACGGCGACACGGCCTCGCGTGTGCCCGGCGGCGCCACCATGTCGTCCTGACAGCATGGTCTACTTCCCGAAGCAGACGGAGCCGTACCAGCGGCGGATCTCGGACGAGGAGTGGGAGGATCACGGTCCGGGGCCCTTCCGCAAGCTCGCCTTCTCGACGGTGGAGATGGCGGTCATCACGGGAATCCTCATCCGGGTCTTCCGCGCTTTTCTGCTGACGAATGCCGGCAACGACCAGCCCGTCCTGCTCGGCGCGGGGTTCCTGATCGGATCCGTGTTCCTGTTCGCGATGGTGACCCTTCATCTCGGCAATTTTCCGCTGCGACATTGGGTGTGGCGCGCCCCGCTCTTCGCGCTCCTCGTCGCGGCGACTGAGTTGGCGGTGAGCGCGGGGCTGATCGCGCTCGGACGGGAGCCCCTCGGCACGTCCCGCGCGACGTTTGCCGACTGGCCCGCAATGGCCGCGGACGTTCTGCTGCTGCGGCTCGCGGCGACCTCCGCCTATGCACTCGCGCTGGCGGTGATAGTGCAGTGGACGCGAACGCATTCGTTGAAGCGGGCGCACCGCTTATAATTCGGAATGGCCGACAAGGGTAAGCGTCTGATCGTCGTCGGCGATCGCGTGCTGGTGAAGATCGAGGAAGGAGAGGACCGGACCAAGGTCGGTCTTTATCTCCCGCCTACCGCCATTGACAGCCAGGCGGTGCAGGGCGGCACCATCATTGCGACCGGTCCCGGTCTACCGATGCCGGACCTGGCCGACAACAACGAAGAGCCGTGGCGGGTGGCCATGCGTGAGACGCGCTTCGTTCCGATGCAGGCCCGCATGGGCGACTACGCGCTGTTCTTCAGAAAGGCGGCAGTGGAGATCACCTTCGACGGCGAGCGCTTTCTCGTCGTGCCGCAGACCGCGATACTTGCACTCGTGCGCGCTCCGCACGTGGAGGATTAGGGGATGTACGACGAAAGACTGGTCGCGCCGATGCGCGAGGATCTCACCCGGCTCGGCGTCGAGGAGATGCGGACGCCCGAGGAAGTGGACTCAAAGCTTCGCGACGCCGAGGGGACGACCCTCGTGGTCGTGAACTCCGTGTGCGGCTGCGCCGCGCGCAACGCCAGACCGGCGGTGGCCCGCGCGCTGCAGCACGAGGTGAAGCCCGACACCGCGACCACGGTGTTCGCCGGCCAGGACCGCGACGCGGTGCAGCGGGCGCGGAGCTACTTCACCGGCTATCCGCCCTCGTCGCCGCAGATCGCGCTGCTCAAGGACGGGAAGCTCGTATTCATGCTGGAGCGCCATCAGATCGAAGGTCGCACGGCCGAGGAGATCGCGAAGGATCTCAC
>DATLBG010000078.1:0-23449 GCA_035527035.1 Gemmatimonadaceae bacterium
CCGGTACGAACAGTCGCGCGTAGGCGCACAATTCGTGGGGCGAACGACCTCACTTTCCTACGCGCCGACCTTTGGCACGCGCTATCTGTTCGGCGAGCTCGATCGCCGCGAGCTCGGCCTCGAGACCCGGCTAAACGTCACCTTCTCGCCGCGCGCGACGCTGCAATTCTTCGCGCAGCCACTACTCTCCTCGGGAGACTACCTCACGTATAAGCAGCTCAGCCGGCCACGGAGCTACGCGTTCGACGAGTTCCAGGAGGGAACGTACCTTCCGGCTCCGGCTGCACCGGGTTGCGGCAGCGGCCGCACATGCCGGTCTCCCAACGGCACTCGTTACATCGACTTCGACGGTGATGGAACGGCCGACCACTCGTTCACGGATCGCGACTTCAATGTCCGCTCCCTCATCGGCAACGCAATCTTCCGATGGGAGTACCGGCCCGGCTCAGCGCTGTTCTTCGTCTGGCAGCGCCAGCAGGAAGACGAAGCCAACGTCGGTAACTTCGACTTATCGCGCGATGCAGGGGCGCTCTTCCGGGCGCCCGCGCGCTCGGTCTTCCTGATCAAGGCCAGCTACTGGTTTGGCTTATGACCGTGACAGAGCTCAGTCGTCCTTTTGCCCGAAGATCGCCATGTTCGAGCTGTGCCCCGGAGCGACTTTCTTCTCCGGATGGATCCAGTGCACGGCCTGGTTCACCGCCGCCGCCGCTTCACCGAATCCCGTAGCGATCAGCTTGAGCTTCCCGGAATAAGTCGTGATGTCGCCGGCTGCCCAGATGCCGGTGCGTCCGGTCTCCATGCGGCTGTTCACCGCGATGTCGTGCCCTTCGAACGTGAGCCCCCATTCCTTGAGCGCGCCTAGCTCGCTGTGAAAGCCCAGCATCGGCAGCACCGAGTCGGCCTCGATGTCCCGCGTCGTCTTCTCCTTCACGTCGCGCACGCGCACGCCGCGCAGCGTGTCGCCCTCGGCGAGTATCTCCTGCAGCTCGTGAAACGGCAGTAGCGTCGTCTTTCCCGCGGGCGGACAGGCCGCCTTCACTTCGGCGACTGTCGCCGCATGCGCGCGGAAGCGATCGCTCCGATGCACGAGGGTTATCTCGGTCGCGACGTCGCGCAACTGGTGCGCCCAGTCGAACGCCGAATCGCCGCCTCCGATGATCACGATGCGCTGCGACTTGAACTGCGACGGATCCACCACGCGGTCGTACACGCCGCGCCCGTACCACTCGTCGGTCCCCTTCTGCGGCAGCCGCCGCGGCGAGAACGCGCCGAGGCCGCCGGCGATAACTACGGCGCGCGTTGGGAACCGGTCGGTCTCCGTCGAGAGAACGAAGCCGCCGTCCTCCTCTTCGAGTGCCGTGACGTTCTGATTGAGATGCACCGGCGCGCCGAATTGAAACGCCTGCCCGGACAGCTCGCGCACGAGATCCTTGGCGAGCACCTGCCGGTAACCGCCGACGTCGAAGATGTATTTCTCGGGATACAGCGCGGTCAGCTGTCCGCCGATCTCCGGCAGAGCGTCCACGACCTGCGCGCTGACGCCGCGCATGCCCGCGTAAAAGAGCGCGAACAGGCCGGTGGGCCCGGCGCCGATGATCGTGATGTCGACTGATTCGTGGTTCATTATCTTCAACGGAGATGAAAATCTATACGCGCACTGGCGACCTCGGAGACACCGGCCTCTTTGGCGGCGGGCGCGTCCAGAAAGATGACCCGCGCGTCGCGGCGTACGGCGACGTGGACGAGTTGAACTCGGTCATCGGGATGGCGCGAGCGGCCGATGCGATGCCGCGGGTGGACGAGCTGCTGGTCGGAATCCAGCGCGACCTGTTCGGCATCGGCGCACTGCTCGCGACGCCAGACATAGACAAGATGCAGGCGCACCTGACGAAAGCGCGGATCGACGCGACCCGGATCCTCGAGCTGGAGCGCGCGATCGACGCGTGCGAGTCCGAGCTCGAGCCGCTCAAGGCGTTCATCCTCCCGGGTGGCGTCGCGAAAGCCGCCGCGCTCCATCTCGCGCGCACCGTGTGCCGGCGCGCCGAGCGGGCGGTGGTCGGCTTGGCTCGCGACACCATGATTCCGCCGATCGTCGTGATCTACCTGAACCGGCTCTCGGACCTGCTGTTCATGCTGGCACGCGTCGCCAACAAAAGGGCGTCGGCCGGCGAAGTGACCTGGTAGGCGGACGCATGTCGTCGCTCCAGCGGCTGGCTGTCCCCGGCCCACCGGTCCATGTCTCGCGCGGGCAGTTTACCCGCCTAGGGGCCGCGATAGCAGCGGTCGCCCCTGCGTTCCGCTTTGCGATCATTACCGATTCGACAGTCGGGCCGCTTTGGGCGGAGCACTTGGCGCCCTCGTTACCGAATCCATCCTCGGCGACCGTATTTACGGTTTCAGCTGGTGAAAGTCACAAAACTAGAGACAGTTGGACGACATTAACAGATCAGTTGAGTAGCACAGGTCACGGGAGAGACACGACTGTGGTCGCGCTGGGAGGCGGGATGATTGGAGATCTCGCCGGGTTCGTAGCCGCTACCTATATGAGGGGTATAAATCTGGTCCACGTGCCCACCACCCTGCTGGCAATGGTAGACGCAGCGCACGGCGGGAAGACGGGCGTGGATACCGCCGGCGGAAAGAATCTGGTGGGAGCGTTCCACCCGCCGGCCGCGGTTTTTATTGATACGGAAGTGCTTACGACACTTCCACTTAGGGAATTCCAGGCAGGCTTGGCTGAAATCTTGAAACATGGGGTCGTAGAAGACGCGCAATATTTCGCGGACGTGGTCGAGGAGCTGCCCGGATTGCTCAGCCAATCGGAAGCTTCTGGTGACAGGCTCTCCCGGCACATCGTCCGTAGCATAGAGATCAAGACCGGGATCGTCGCCCGCGACGAGCGGGAGGACGGTCTCAGAAAGATTCTGAATTTCGGCCACACCCTCGGCCATGGGATCGAAGCGGCGAGCGGGTACTCGCTGCTGCATGGAGAGGCGGTGGCGATCGGAATGTGCGCCGAGGCCTTGGCGGCGGAGCGCGCGGGGATCGCGGAGGCTGGCACGGCCGAGGCGATTCGTGGGGCGGTGTGCCGGGCGGGGCTGCCGACCGCCTTGCCGCTGGATGTCAGCGTAGAGCGAGTGATGCAGCTCGCCCGCGCCGACAAGAAGAAGCGTTCGGGCGGGCTCGAGTATGCCCTGCCCGAGCGGATCGGAAGGATGGCGGGTTACGACAAGGGGTGGACGGTGCGGCTGCCGGACGACCTGGTTCAGGAGGTACTGCAATGAGATTCAAGACATTCATCCAGACCGCGGTCGTGAGCGTCACGGCAGCGGGACTGGTGTACGCGGACGTGGTACACATTCCGTATAGAAGTCATATCCTGCACCACGCCCCGATCGTGGTGTACGGGGAGCCGTCGCTCCCGCCGATACTCGTGCGCGCCAAGCGCAGCTTTTTTCTCGATCCGCGATTTGCCGGCCCGTTCGATCGCGCGGCGCCCGGCCACGCGGTTCCGGTCTCGCTCACTCAGTACTGCCTGCAGGGAACGACGCGTCGAGGACGATATGTGCGCCCGGGCATCGTCGCCGCGGATCCGCGCGTTTTCCCGCTCGCGCGCTACGTCGAAGTATTTCTCGGCAAGGAATACATCGGCCGCTTTCTGGTGGACGACACGGGCAAAAACGTCATAGGACCGACGCTCGACATCTGGAATCCAGACTGCGGCGAAGCACGCAGGTTCGGGCGCAAATGGGGACACGCGGTGCTGGTCGCGCGGGGACAGAAATAGGTATCAGGTATCAGTAATCAGGTATCGGAGGCTGCACCGGCATCACTGATACCTGATACCTGATACCTGACAGTCTCTCCCGTTGGCGTTACAATTGCCTCGACAGCGTTCGTTGCAACCAACCCCAATGGATTGAACATGTCCTCCTTCTCGACGTACATGATCGGCTTCGTGGTGCTGGTGCTCGGCTTGGCCATCGCCGCCTATCTGCTCAACCTGCCCACGATGTGGATCGCCGTAGGGGTCATCGTCCTCATCGGGCTCGGCATCCTCATGGCCACCAGCCGAACGAAGCCCAAAGACCCGCCGACGGTCTGATTCGGGGCGGCTCCCGCCGCCATTTAAGCTCGCCAGACAGGGTGTAAACACCGCCTTACATCACGTTTCTGATGGGGGTCAACGTGTCTGTTGACCGTTCAGGTTCGTGACACTATCGTGGCCGTCCCAGTTCCCACCAGCTGGTACCGCGGCCTACTTCGGGCCGCCCAAAAAACCCCGTCAGGGCAGCCTATGCAGACCACGGCCGAAAGCAGGTCTAAGGGATTCTTTCGCTCATCGCCTTCCACCGCTTTCGACCAGTACCTGCACGACATCCAGAAGCTGCCGCTCATCAAGGATGTCCAGGAAGAGCGCCGCCTCGCGCGGCTGGCGCAGAAAGGAGACGAGCAGGCAGCGGAGCGATTGGTCACGGCCAACCTCCGCTTCGTCATTTCATATGTAAAGAAGTACCAGGGTCACGGCCTCGATCTCAGCGAGCTCGTCGCGATCGGCAACGAAGGCCTGCTCAAAGCCGTGCGTAAGTTCGATCCGGACCAGGGCGTCAAGTTCATCTCGTACGCGGTGTGGTGGGTCCGACAGGCGGTGCTCAAGGCGCTCGCCGAGCAGACGCGCTCCGTTCGGATCCCGCTCAACCAGAACTCGCAGCTCATCAAGCTGTCGCGCGCGCAGACCGTGCTATCGCAGGTTCTCAAGCGCGACCCGACCGATCATGAGCTGAGCCGCCTGCTGGAGGAAACGCCGGAGCAGGTTCGCTCCGCCAAGCAGATGTCCGCGACCGAGCTGTCGCTCGACGCGCCCATCGACCGGTCCGACCGTGAGGCCTCCACGCTCGGCGAGCGCTTCGCGGGAGTGGATGGCACCGAAATCGAGGCCAGCACCGAGTTCAACCTGATGCGCGAGTTCATCGATCGCGTGTTCCGCACCTACCTCACGCCGCGCGAGCGCAAGATCCTCTACCTGTACTACGGTCTCGAGGAAGGCTCGGAGGCGATGACGCTGGAGAAGATCGGCGCGCTGATGGGCGTGACTCGCGAGCGAATCCGGCAGATCAGGGAGCGCGCGTTCGAGAAGCTGCGCCAGTCTCCCGACGGCATGGCGCTTTCCGGATTCTGGACGACGGACTAAAGCGCCCGGTATCGGCGGAGCGACAGGGACGTTGGCTAATGCCGGCGTCCCTGTTTTGATTGATGGGATGACGAGCCCGGCCACAAACACGAACAACTCGAATCGCCCAGGAGCGGCGCCCATACCGGCCTTCCTGAATCCGGAAGCCGGATCCGCCGCCGCCGCGCGAGCTGCGCTGGAGTCGTCCGGGGCGTTCGACATTCGCGACGCCGACGCGGATTCCCTGGCGCAGGCAATCCGGGACGCGGTGTCCGCCGGCGCCAAACGCATCCTGGTGTCCGGAGGCGACGGGACCGTCGCGTCCGCGGCGGGGGCGGTGGCCGGGACCGACGCCGAGCTCGCGGTGCTCGCCGGCGGCACCCTTAATCACTTCGCGAAGGATCACGGCATCTCCACGGACTTCGACGAGGCCGTTGCGGCCGCCCTCGGCGACCAAATGAGCGACGTTGACGTCGGTTACGTAAACGACGACCTCTTTCTCAACACGTTCTCCGTCGGGATGTACGTGGGGTACGTCAAGACGCGCGACCGTCTCGAAAAGCGGCTCGGGTACAAGGTCGCGAGCTTTCTTTCGCTGCTGCGCACGTTCATCCGCATGTGGACCATGTCGATCGAG
This sequence comes from Gemmatimonadaceae bacterium, assembly GCA_035527035.1. Taxonomy (GTDB): domain Bacteria; phylum Gemmatimonadota; class Gemmatimonadetes; order Gemmatimonadales; family Gemmatimonadaceae; genus JACDCY01. The sequence continues at coordinate 5,808 of DATLBG010000078.1, forward strand.
CTCGAGGTGGAGGGGCAAGTCCGTCGCTACAAGACGGCTCTCGTTTTCGTCGGCGTCGGCGAGCGCGAGCTCAAGGCGCCGCACTTCGGAGGGCGGGTCGAGGGAGGCAGGCCCGGGCTGCACGTCCTGGTGGTCACCGGCCGGCGGCGCGCCCGGCTCGTCGCGATGGCGATGGCCGCCGCGTCGCGCGGAGTGAGCCACGCCGCCAGCAGCGCCGAGCTCGACAGCTTTGTCGTGCAGCGCTGCACGATTCGCCTTAGAAAGCACTCGACTCCAATCGCGCTCGACGGCGAAATCAAGGATGCCGCGACTCCGCTGGAGCTCCGTCTCGACGCGAGCGCGCTGAAGGTCGTCGGGGCAAAGTGACCGTCGAGGCGGCGCCCAGCCATCCCGCCGGCGGGGATTTCACGAGCGACCGCGGGCTCGCTCGCACGCTGGCAGAGATCGTCGGAGATAAGCACGTGCTCGCGCGGCAATCGCAGCTGCTCGTGTACAACTCCGACGGGCTACCGGGCTACCGGCGGCAGCCGTCGCTCGCGGTTTTTCCGGGCACCCGCGACGAGGTGATCGAAGTGGTGCGCGCGCTGCACGAAGTGGGCGCGCCCTTCGTCCCGCGCGGCGCCGGCACCGGCCTATCCGGAGGCGCCCTCGCCGACGGGATCGTGCTGCTCGGGTTGAACCGGCTCAAGCGGATCATCTCGATCGATGTCGAGAATCGCACGGCGACGGTCGAGCCGGGCGTCGTAAACCTCAACCTCAATCGCGCGCTTGGGCCGAAGGGCCTGCTTTACGCTCCCGATCCCTCGAGCCAGGCGGCCTGCACAATCGGCGGGAACGTCGCCGAGAACGCGGGCGGGCCGCATTGCCTCAAGTACGGCGTCACGCTGAACCACATACTCGCCGTGACCGTGGTGCTGCCCGACGGCTCGGTAGTTACACTCGGCGACGAAGTCAGCGATCACGCGGGCTACGACCTCGTCGGGTCCTTCGTGGGGTCCGAAGGATGCTTCGGCGTGGCGATCGAGATCACCGTGCGCCTCACGAAAGCGCCCGAATCGGTCCGCACGATGCTCGCGGACTTCCTCACGATCGACGGCGGCGCGCGCGCCACCTCCGCGATTGTGGCGAGCGGCATGGTGCCCGCCGCGCTCGAGTTTCTCGACGGGCCTACCACGCGCGTGGTGGAGTCGTCCATCTACGCCGCCGGATATCCGACGGACGCGGAAGCGATACTGCTGATCGAGCTGGACGGCCTCCTCGACGGGATCGATCTGGATGTCGAGCGCGTGAAGCGCATCTGCATGGAAGCGGGCGCGCGCAACGTGCGCGTCGCGAGGGACGATGCCGAGCGACTCAAGCTGTGGCAGGGACGGAAGAAAGCGTTCGGGGCAATGGGCAGGCTCGCGCCGCATCTGGTGGTGCAGGACGCGGTCGTCCCCCGCACGAAGATCCCGGAGATACTGGCCGCCATCCACGGGATCTCCGGGAAGTACGGGGTACTGGTGTGCAACATCTTCCACGCGGGCGACGGGAATCTGCATCCCAACATTCCCTACAACGCCGACGACGCGGACCAGAGCGAGCGCGTGCACAAGGCGATGGGGGAGATCATGGCGGTGTGCATCGCGGCCGGCGGTACGATCACAGGCGAGCACGGGGTTGGACTCGACAAGATCGGATACATGGAGAAGATCTTCACGCCGAACTCTCTCGCGGCGATGTGCCGGCTTCGCGACGTGTTCGATCCCGACCGCCGGATCAATCCGGGCAAGGTCGTGCCGGTTCACTCGTGCAGGGAATGGCGCGCGACTCCCGCGGGGCGCGCGAATTGACCGCGCCCACTCAGTTGGAAGAGATACGCGCGACCGTCGAGCGCGCGGGCCGCGGAGCGGGCGGGCTCCGCATCGCGGGTCGCGGCTCGTGGCTCGCCGCAGGCGGGCCGGTAGACGCCGGCGAGACGCTCAGCCTCAGCGCTTATTCAGGAATCGTGGACTACGTGCCGGGCGATCTCACGATCACCGTTCGCGCCGGCACTCCTCTCTCCGCGATTGCCGGCGTCACGCGCGAGCACGGCCAGTGGCTGCCGCTGGATCCGGCAGGCTCGCCGGACGGAACGATCGGCGCAACAGTCTCGACCGGCTCGTACGGGCCGCTCGCCACTGCGTTCGGCCGGCCCCGCGATCAGGTGCTCGGCCTGGAGTTCGTGTCAGGCTCCGGCGAGATCATCACCGTCGGCTCACGCGTGGTGAAGAACGTCGCGGGATTCGACCTCGTGCGGCTCCTCGTCGGGTCGTGGGGAACGCTGGGAGTCATCACGCAGATCACGCTGAGGCTGCGCGCGCGGAGCGAAGTCGAGCGCACCGCGGCGATCGCGGCTCCCGCGCGCGGGCAGAAGCTCGCCGCCGCGTTGTCGGCCGTGCGCGCCGCGCGTCTGGCGCCGCTCGCGCTCGAGCTGTTGAGCCCCGCGCTGTCGCAGCGACTTGGATTGGGCGACGCTACTCTCCTGCTCGCGCGGTTCGGCGGGAACGAAGACAGCGTGAGTGCTCAGATGAATGAGCTCGCTTCGCTCGGGGAGGCGGTTCCGGTCGACGACCAATGCTGGGAGAAGCTCCGCGCAGTGGACGGACAGGCAACAGGCACGGTGCGTTTCTCGACTCCGCTCACGGATCTCCCGCTCGTGTGGGACGCGCTCGGCGGCGACGGAATTGACGGACAGGAGCTGATGCGTCACGCAACGGTCATGCGCGGAATCGTACGGTGCATGCTGAATGGCTCCGGCTCCCCGGTCGCTGCGATCGCGCGAGCACCCGGGAGCGCGCGGCTCATCGCCGAGCGGCTCGACCGGGTCTCATGGAGCGCGCTCGCGCCGTCGCCGGTCAGCGATCCGATCTCGAACCGTGTGAAGCAAGCGTTCGATCCCTCGAACGTGCTGAATCCGGGAATATTCGGAGTGGCATGGTGACGACCGCGGCGAACCAGCGCACCGGCTCCGCCACGGACGCTACGCCGCCGGAAGAGGCCGTGGCGGTGTGCGCTTTGCCGGACTCTCCGCTCGCCGGCGCGCTTCCAGGCATCAACGCCTGCGTGCACTGCGGCTTCTGCCTTCAGGCATGCCCGACATACATCGCGATGGAGGACGAGAACGACAGTCCGCGCGGCCGCATTTTTCTGATGCGATCGCTGCTGGAGGGAACCGTCCCGGTGGACGATCCTTCCGTGCGGGAGCACATCGACCGGTGTCTTGGATGCCGCGCGTGCGAGACCGCGTGCCCATCGGGGGTGCCGTATGGGCAGCTGCTGGAGGCGACGCGCGCGACGCTAACGGCCGTGCGCCCGATTCCACTGCTCGCGCGGCTGATGCTCTGGTCGTTCGCGCGGCGGTACGTGCTCGCGGTGGTGATGGCGGGCGCGAGGCTACTGGCCGCGACTCCGCTCCCGTGGTTGCTGTCGAAGCTTCCGGGAAAGGTCGGCTTCGCGATGGCCATGCTCGCGTCCACGGAGAGCCGGCTGGAGCGCGGCAGCTACAAGCCGGATGCTGCCCCGACGCGCGGATCCTTCGCGCTCCTCGAAGGGTGCGTGATGGAGGGACTTTTCACGACGACGAACCGCGCGACCGAGAGAACGCTCGCAGTCAACGGATACGGCCTGAAAAAAGCGTCGCGTCAGGGGTGCTGCGGCGCGCTGCACGCGCACGCCGGTGACCTCGAGACGGCGCGGCGGCTCGCGCGCAGGAACATCGAGGCCTTTGAGCGCTCCGGGGCGGATTTCATCGTCGTCAACGCCGCGGGGTGCGGCGCGGCCGTCAAGGACTACGGCCTGCTGCTCGAGCACGACGAGCAATGGGCGGAGCGCGCGCAGGCGATCGCCGCGAAGGCGCGCGATGTCAGCGAGCTGCTGGCAGCCGCGGGCCCGGTGCGCGGCAATTCACTTCCGTTCAAGGTTACGTACGACGCGCCCTGTCATCTGCAGCACGCGCAGCGCATAGTGCAGGCGCCGCTTGCGGTGTTGAGCGCGATCCCGGATCTGCAGCTGGTTCCGCTGCATGACTCGGATCAGTGCTGTGGCAGCGCCGGCATCTACAATCTCATCGAGCCGGAAGTCTCCAACCGCGTGCTCGAGCCGAAGCTCGCCAACATTCAGGCTACGGACGCGCCATGGGTGGTGACGGGAAACCCGGGGTGCATGATGCAGATCGGCGCCGGGATGCTGCGCGCCGGGATTCCCGCCCGCACCGTGCATCCGGTGGATCTGCTCGACGCATCGTATGCCGCGCGTGGCTGAGACCGGGTCCACCATCACGGGCTACGATTCGCTCCGCTCCGGCGCGATGCTGCTGGACCGGAGCGACCGCGGCCGATGGCGTTTTACCGGGCCGAAGGCGGCGGAGACGCTGACGGGACTCGTCACCAACGACGTGCTCGCGCTGCGGCAAGGAGACGGATTGTACTGCGCCGCGCTTACCCCGAAAGGAAAGATCGTTGCCGACCTGAGAATTCTTCTCGAAAGCGAAGAGGAATTCTTCGTGGACACCGGCGCGGCGTCGGCGCCCGGCTGGCGCGCGATGGCCCGCAAGTTCATCAATCCCCGCGTCGCGCCCTTCAGCGAGACTACCGACCGGACAGCCGACGTCGGAGTTTTCGGCGCGGGAGCCGCCGAGCTGCTGGCGCGCGCCGTTGGCGACGGCGGATGCGCCCTGGAGCAGTTGCGGCCGTACTCGCACGTGCACGCGACGCTCAAGAACGGAGTCGAGGTACTGGTCGTCCGCGCGGCGGACCTCGGCGAAGTACCCGCATTCGACGTGATCTCGCCAAAGGACAGCAGCGACCAGCTGCGCGAGCTGCTGACGTCGCTCGGCGTGGTGAGCGGGACACGCAACGCATACGACGTCGCGCGGATCGAGGCGGGGGTTCCCGAATGGGGAGTGGACATGAACGAGGACACGCTGCCGCAGGAAGCGAACTTCGACGAGCTCGGCGCGATCTCGTACTCCAAGGGATGCTATGTCGGTCAGGAAGTTGTCGCGCGGATCCATTTTCGCGGGCATGTCAACAAGAACCTGAGACGCGTTGCGTTTGGCGCGGAGCAGGTGCCGGCGCGCGGCGCGGAGCTCGTGGACGCAGCGGGAAAGACGGTGGGCGATGTGCGGAGCGCGGCTGTGTCGCCACGCGCGGGCGGAGTCGGGATCGCGATGGTGCGGCGCGAGATCGCGGTGGGCGCGCAGGTGACAGCGCGGGGGAGCGCGGGGTCAGCTCAAGTGACGGTTCTTTAGCGACGAACTGTCACTGCATTGGTGGGCGTCTTTTTGGAATGGGTTCGGGTAACAGGTTGTAGGTCGTGGGTTTTGGTTAACTACTGGTTCACGGTGAACGGTCGTAGGTAACCAACAACTCGTTACCCGTAACCGATCAGTTAACCAGAACCTACGACCCACAACCTGTTACCCGAACCCGTTTGTAGCTAACCCAGAACCAACAACCCACAAAAAAAAGGCGCGACCACATGGTCGCGCCTCTCCTTTGCATTCGAAAACCCTTACGGCGTCGTGTCGCGGGTCGTCGTGTCCGTCGCCATCGTGTCCATTCTCATGCCGGTGTCCATCGCGGCAGGAGCCGGAGCCATCGCGGGCGCGGCGGTGTCGGTCGTAGCAGCGTCGTCCTTAGCGGTGCATGCAACTGCAAACAGCACTGCGGCGACAAGAGCCAGGCGCTTCATGTACAGATCTCCTTGGAGAGGGGCTGATGAATAAGAAAAGCCGGGCTGGATCAGCGGTCGCAGTGCCCGGTACAGGCGCGGCAAGAATTTATCCTACACCAATAAGGTGTCAAGACTTAGCCCTCTCTGGAAGGCTTCGGCACCAAACAGTACATTCCCTCTCGCGCGACTTCCCCCGAAGGTCGGAGTAGCACCCCGTGTCGCACCTACCGGAAACATTTGGCGCACTACGGCGCTCGGAGTTCGCCCGCCCGGAGTTGGCCACGCGATCGGTCAAGCACGAGCTGCGGCAGAACCTCCTGCAGCGACTGAGTGACGGCGACACGCTCTTCGCCGGTGTCATCGGCTATGGCGAGACCGTCATGCCGCAGATCGTCAACGCCATCCTCAGCCGGCACAATTTCATCCTGCTCGGCCTTCGCGGGCAGGCGAAGTCGCGAATTCTCCGCGCCCTGACGGAGCTGCTCGACCCGGCCATTCCCATCGTCGCGGGGAGCGAGATCAACGACAATCCCTTCGCTCCCATCTCCAAGTACGCGCGCCAGCTCATCGCCGCGGCGGGCGACGATACCCCCGTCGCCTGGGTAGACCGCGCGAGCCGGTACGTGGAGAAGCTCGCGACACCTGACGTCACCATCGCCGACATAATCGGGGACGTGGATCCCATCCGCGCGGCGCGTGGCGGTCACGTGCTCGCCGACGAGCTGACAATTCATTACGGCATGCTGCCGCGCGCGAACCGCGGGATCTTCGCGCTCAACGAGCTGCCCGATCTCGCGGGCAAGGTTCAGGTCGGCCTGTTCAACATCATGCAGGAAGGTGACGTCCAGATAAAAGGCTACCCTGTGCGGCTGCCGCTCGACGTCATGCTCTGCTTCACGGCCAATCCGGAGGACTACACCGCGCGCGGCAAGATCATCACGCCGCTCAAGGACCGCATCGGCAGCGAGATCACGACGCATTATCCCGAGACGGTGGAGCTCGGAATGGAGATCACCGCGCAGGAAGCGTGGACCGCGCGGCCGGGCCGCTGCGTGCGCGTTCCCGATTTCATGGCGGAGCTGGTCGAGCGCATTGCTTTCGAGGCGCGCACCGACAAGCGCGTGGACAAGAGGTCGGGCGTGTCGCAGCGGCTCCCGATCTCCGTCATGGAGAACGTCGTGTCCAACGCCGAGCGCCGGGCGATCGCGACGGGCGAAGTCGAGATCGTTCCGCGAATCGCCGACGTGTACGGGGCGCTCACCGCGATCACGGGCAAGCTCGAGCTCGAGTACGAAGGCGAGATCGTCGGAGGGCAGGCGATCGCCCGCGAGCTGATCCGGCGCGCGGCGGACGAGACTTTCCGCGGCCGCGCCGGGGGGATCAACACCGACGAGATCATAATGTGGTTCGACGCTGGTGGCGCGCTTCAGGTGACTGACGACGTCGCCGCCGACGCCGCTGTGCGCGGCTTCGAGGCGGTGCCGGGTTTGATTGATTTGGTCGAGCTGGTGTCGCTCGCGAAGGCGGGCGATGTCCCGGTGACCGCGGCGGCGTGCGAGCTGGTGCTGGAAGCGCTGGTGGCGCGCCGCAAGATCTCACGCACCGACGGCGGGAGCTATGGCCGCGCGCTGGACGAGAAGCGCCGCAGGCCGGGGCAGGACTATCTGGGGGGGATGTCTGCATGAAGTGCAGCCTTTGGCTATTGGCTATTGGCTATTAGCTCAGCCAAAAGCCAACAGCCAATAGCAAACAGCTCATGGCAATCACTGTACGGGCCGCCAGTCTCCCCGACCTCGACACCGTCGTAGCGCTCCGACTCGCGCTGCTGCGCGAGCATCAGAGCAACGCGCTGTTCGAGCGACTCCACCCCGAGGCCGACGCCCGGGCGCGCGAGGTGTACGCCGCGCATCTCGCGAGTACCGAACAGACAATCCTTCTCGCGGAGCGCGATGGCGCGGCGATCGGTATTCTGCGCTGCGTGCACGCGATCAGCTCTCCCCTCCTCCTCCCCGAGGCGTACGGCTACATGTCCTCCGCGTACGTTGTTCCGGGCGAGCGGCGCGCGGGTATCTTGAGCGCTCTCTTCGACGAAGGAGTGCGCTGGTGCAGATCGCGCGGACTCGCCGAGATCCGGCTGTACGTTTCGGTGGACGACGATGTCGCGCGATCGGCGTGGAGCTCGCTTGGATTCGCGCCGGTCGAAGAGCTGCGGATCCTCCGTCTCGCACCAGAAGGGAGCTAGCATGTCGATCATAACAATCTCGCGGATGTACGGGTCAGGGGGCTCCGAGGTAGCGCAGCTGGTCGCCGAAGATCTCGGCTGGGCGCTGCTCGACAATGCGGTGGTCGATGCGGTCGCGGAGAAGATCGGCGCGACGCCGGCGGAAGTGGCGTCACGCGAAGAACGACTTCCTTCTCTGGTGGAGCGTCTGTCCAGCGCGCTCGCGCTCAGCTCGCAGGAGTGGCTGTCCCCGATGGCGGACGCGAAGCTTCCCCCCAGCGACGAGCGTCTCGTGGAAGTCACCAGGCGCGTCGTGGAGGAAGCAGTCGCGCGCGGCCCGCTGGTGGTTGTGGGGCGCGGCGCGCAATCCATGCTCGCGGCTCGGTCCGATGCCTTACACGTGTTCTGTTACGCGCCGCGCCCGGCCCTGATCGCGCGCTCCGCCCAGCGCGATAAGATCAGTCCCGAGGAGGCGGCGAAGCTGGTGGACGCCACCAACAAGCACCGGGAGGAATGGGTGCGGAAGCATTGGGCGAGGTCGTGGCGCACGCACGAGAACTACCACATGAGCCTGGACACCGAATGGTTCGGGATTCAGGGCGCCGCGGATGTGGTCGCGCAAGTGGCCCGCCGAAAGTTCGCGCTGGCCCTCGGCCCTACGTAAAAGCGCGCCTTGCTGGGGAAGGTTCCGTACCCTAAAATTGGCCCCTGCTCAATTTTCGGCCGGGCCAGCAAGTGGTTCCACTCCCGCCGATGTTCGTCTACCACCATATGGGGTGATCATGACGCGCGCGACGTTCTTCCCTCGTTTCATCCGTACCGCATCCCGACTTGCCGCCGCAGGCGTGCTGGCATTGGCGATGCAAATCCTCCTCACGTCCCCGGCCGAAGCGCAGCAGGCCGGCGTACTCGCGGGCACCGTGCTCGGTGCCGGCGGCCAGCCGCTGCCGGGCGCCCAAGTGCGCGTTACGGGGACAAGCCTGGGCGCGACCACCGATGCCAGCGGGAGGTTCAGGATCGTCGGCGTCAGCGGCGACCAGGTCGCCATCGAGGTCAGGCGCATCGGGTACCGCATGGAGAGCCGCCAGGTTCGCACCGGCGACGGGAACCTCCGCATCTCTCTCGCCGAGCAGTCCGTAGCCCTTGATGCCGTCGTCGTGACGGGCACCGCCGGCGGACAGTCGAAGCGCGAGCTCGGTAATGCCGTCTCGACAATCAACGCCGCCCAGATCAAGGAGATTGCGCCCGTCAGCAGCGTTCAGAGCCTGCTGAGCGGACGCGCTCCGGGCGTCATCGTACAGAGCGCGACGGGCAACGTCGGCGCCGGCGCACGCATCAGAATTCGCGGCGCCTCCAGCATGTCGCTCTCCAACGAGCCGCTCATCTACGTGGACGGCGTGCGCGTGAATAACGCTCCCTCGACCGGCTTCTCCAACCAGTCGTTCAGCTCTTCGTCCATTTCGCGGATCAACGACATCAACCCGGATGACATCGAGTCCATCGAAGTCATCAAGGGTCCCGCCGCCGCCACGCTTTACGGCACCGAAGCTTCCAACGGCGTGATCCAGATCATCACCAAGAAGGGCACGACCGGCGCGCCGCGCTGGAGCCTCGCCACGCGCCTCGGCACGAACTATCTGCGCAACCCCGAGGGCCGGTGGCCGGTGAACTACGCCTCCGTGCAGCGTCCGGGCGCGGCCGTCGGAGTGCGGGACACGCTCTCGATCGACATCATCGATCTGGAGAACGCCAGAGGCACTCCGGTGTTCAAGAGTGGCGCGCTGAAGGAGCTCGACCTGAGCGCCAGCGGCGGCTCGAACATCTTCACGTACTTCGCGGGCGCCGGACTCGAGGACAGCGAGGGCATCGAGCCCACGAGCTGGGTGAAACGCTACTCGGGCAGATTGAACATGTCGGTGGTTCCGAATGCGAAGTTCGACGTTTCGATGAATCTCGGATACGTCAACGGCGAGATTCATCTTCCGTGCGAAGCGGGTTGCGGCGGTCGCACGCTCGCCACTGTCTGGGCCAACCCGGCCAATAATGTGCCGGTGAACGGCAACCCGAACCCGCGCCGCGGCTTCAACTCGGGCACGCCCGAGATGTACGACTTCTACGAGAACATCTGGCAGGGTGTCAACCGCTTTACCGGCGGTATCCAGCTCAACCACCGGCCGGTATCCTGGTTCAAGCATCGCCTCGCGGCCGGCTCGGACCGGTCCACGGAAGACGACAACTGGCTGGAGCCGCGCACTGAAGATTCGCTTACGCGCGTGATCTTCGGAGGAAACGGCTACCGCGCGGTCCAGAGCCGCCAGGTCAATTACTACACGCTGGACTACGCGGCGTCGGGAATCTTCGATCTCCGGCCCAACATCAAGTCAACGACATCGTTCGGAACCCAGTACTACCGCAACACCTCCAACTTCCAGTACTCGGAAGGATCCGTGTTCCCGACGGTCGGGCTCACCGCGCTGTCGGCCACGACGATCAATCGCACCACGTCGGGCGACGCGGAACAGGATGCGACGCTCGGCTTCTTCCTCCAGGAACAGCTCGGATTCAATGACAGGCTGTTCCTGACGGCCGCGATCAGAGCGGACGACAACAGCGCGTTCGGACAGAACTTCGATCGAGTGACGTACCCGAAGTACGGCGCGAGCTGGGTCATCAGCGAAGAGCCGTTCTGGCGCTTCCCGATCCTCAACGCGTTGAAGCTGCGCGCGGCATACGGTGAATCGGGCAAGCAGCCGATCACGTACTCCGCTCTACAGACGTACGCGAGCGCGACTGGTCCGGGCGACGTCGCCACGGTCACGCCTCAGTTCCTCGGCAACGCCGACCTCGGCCCCGAGCGCAGCAAGGAGATCGAGATGGGCTTCGATCTCGGGGCGCTCAACGATCGCGTGGGGGTCGAGTTTTCCTGGTATCGCAAGAACACAATCGACGCGATCCTGAATCGCCAGATCGCCCCGTCGCTTGGCCTGCCGAACACGCAGCCGTTCAACGCCGGCTCCATCCGCAACTCCGGCACCGAGCTGATGCTCAGAGCTACCCCGCTCATGCGGGATAACTTCGAGTGGGATGTGACGTTCGGCATCGCGAAGAACAGCAGTGAAGTCGAAGACCTCGGCACGTCGGAGGCGATCCTCGCGCTGCGCGCGCTCAGCGGCACACCGGATTTCGTGGTCGGTGGCTTCGCCATCAAGCACCAGGTTGGCTACCCGATCGGCTCGTACTTCGAGCAGGACGTGGTGAGCGCCGTCCTTCTGCCGAGCGGCCTGGCCGACGTGTCGAAGGTGATGTGTAAGGACGGCAAGGGCGGCACGATGATCTGCGCCGGCGCTGACCTCATTTACGGCAACGCCGACGACGCGCCCGACGTATTCCTGGGCCGGTCGCTACCCGGAACGGAAGGCTCGTTCAGCAGCACGGTCAGCCTGTGGAAGCGTTTCCGGATCTACGGCCTGGTCGACTTCAAGAGCGACTTCATGAAGCTCGACGGAAACATGCGCTCGCGCTGCCAGATCTTCGGTCGCTGCCGCGAAAACTTCTATCCGCTCGAGTTCGATCCGAAGACGATCGCGGGACTGCAGTCGAACGGGCAGCTGATCGACTACTACATCAACAGCTCGGCCTACGCCAAGCTGCGTGAAGTGAGCTTCTCCTACACCCTCCCGGCCATCAACACGCGGTTCGCGAAATTCAACCGCGCGGTCATCACCTTGGCCGGCCGCAACCTGGCCACCTGGACCGACTATCCGGGCCTCGAGCCCGAAGCCTTCTTCCTCGGCGGCTCGCGAGGCGGAAACTTCGGTCAGTTCGAGCAGACGACGACCCCGCAGCTGACGACGTGGGTTCTCGGCCTCAACCTCGACTGGTGATCACGCGTGCCTGACAAACCTTCGACTCGAGAATTGACCATCATGGCTGCATTGAACAAAAAGGCACGCTGGGCGATGTGGAGCACGGTGCTCGCGCTATTCGTGTTCCCCACCGCGTGCGATACCCTCAGCAACCCGCTCGAGGTCGAGCCTGCCAGCAGAATCCCGGCGGCGCAGATCGAGAGCGCGCAAAACGCGCAGATCCTGTCGGACGGCGCGATCGGCGACTTCGAGTGTGCGTTCAATTCGTACACGGTCCTCGGGGGCGTCATCGGCGAAGAGTTCGTGTACGCGCAGCAGACCGCTTCGCGCGCGCCGTACGACCGTCGCAACATGACCAAGGACGACTCGGACTACGGCGTCAATTCCTGCACCAACAATCTCGGCGTCTATACGCCGCTGCAGATCGCGCGGCAGTCAAACGAAAATCTGCTCGCGCTTCTCAAGACCTGGACCGACGCGGAAGTCTCCGCCGGAGCAGGCTCGCCGAACAGAACCAACCTGATCGGCATTGCGGCGGCGTATGCAGGGTACTCGTACGTTCTCCTCGGCGAAGGCTTCTGCACGATGGCCATCTCCACGGTGAACCTCGACAAATCCCTGACGTACGGCGGCGAGATTCAGCGGGACAGCGTGTTCAAGCTCGCCATCGCCAGGTTCGGCGAAGCCATTACAGCAGCGACGACGGCGAACAATACCAGCATCCGGAACATGGCCTACCTCGGCCGTGCGCGGGCGAGGCTGGACATCGGCGACTACGCCGGCGCCAAGGCGGACGCTCAGCAGATTCCGTCCGGGTTCCTGCGCGTGGTAAGCGCTTCGGACGCGAATGCCAGAAGGCAAAACCGCGTGGCTGCGGAGAACGGCGGCACCATCAATCGCACGCAGTCTATCGCCGATCCGTATCGCAATCTCAACGACACGCGCGTTCCGGTAACGGCTACTACGCTCGTCAGCGCGACGGGCGTGACGCACTACTATCAGACGAAGTACCCGACGACCTCGACGCCGCTGCCGTTGGCGACATACGAGGAAGCGCAGCTGATCATCGCCGAAGCGGACATTCGCGCGAACAGCCTCGCGACCGCGCTGCCGATCATCAACGCCTCGCGCGCCCGCGGCGGCCAAACAGTACCGTTTACCGGCACGACGCAGGCGGAGTACCTCGCCGAGCTGATCGACCAGCGCCGGCGAGAGCTGTTCCTGGAAAGCCACCACCTCGGTGACCTGATCCGGTACAACCTTCCCTTCGTGCCGGCGGCCGGCACGCCGTATCACTTCGGAGGGACGTACGCTTCACAGCGCTGCCTGCCGCTGCCCGCCGCCGAGCGGCTCAACAACCCGTTGATCGGGAGCTGAGAACTACAGCTGTTGGCTTATTGGCTATTGGCTGTTGGCTACTACGAAAAGCCCCCGTCGAAAGACGGGGGCTTTTTCTACTTCGCGTACTTCTTCGGATTGGCCTGAAACTCGACCATGCATTCGTGCGAGCAGAAGTGGTACGTCTTGCCTTCAAACTCCGCTTTCCCCTGCGCCGACTCGGGAAGCACCACCATCCCGCAAACCGGGTCCTTGTATTCCGTCATCGAGCTCTCCGTTTGGGATTCACAGAATCTGCAAATCGCCCAGCCAATAGCCAATAGCCAATAGCTGTTAGTTAATGGAAGTCGTGCGACTGATGCGCCAGCCCCTTTACCTTCAGCTCCCTGAACTTCTCCCCCACCACGTTCATCACCGCGCCGTCCCGCTCGAACTGGCCGCGCACCATGATGAACGTCGCGAACTTCACCGGCTCGGCGAACTCGTCCACCAGCTTGCTCGGCACGATGATGTTCATGAACCCGTGCTCGTCCTCGAGCAGCAGGAAGATCGTCCCCCCCGCGCTCTCCGGCCGCTGGCGCACCGTCACCAGCCCGGCCACCAGCACGCTCTCCCGGTGCCGCAGCTTCGGAAAGTCGCGACTCCCCACCGCACCCGCGCTGCTCAGCCTGGGACGGAGATGCTCCATCGGATGTCCGCGCGTGCTCAGCCCCAGCGCGAAGTAGTCCATGAAGATCAGATCGCGCTGGCTCAGCGGCCGCGGCGAGTTCATCCCGTTCCCAGCCGGCGCCAGGGGCAGCGAATCGCCCGCGACCCGCAGCGCTTCCCACGTCGCGCAGCGGCGGTCCTGCTCCCACACCGCGAATACGTCCGCGCGCGCGAGCGTCAGCGCTTCAGCGCGCGTAAGCTCGCACCGCCGCACCACGTCTTCTATTGAAGTGAACGGCGCCTCGGCGCGCGCGGCCCTGAGCCTGTCGAGGACTTTGTCCGCCAGGCCGCGGACGTGTCGCCATCCCACCCGCAGCGCCGGCTTCGCGAAATCGGCGGTCTCCTCCACCGTACACTCCCAGTCCCCGTCGCGCATGCACGGCTGCCGCACCTCGACTCCGTGGCGCCGCGCGTCGTGGATCAGCGTCGAAGGCGGATAGAAGCCCATCGGCCACGAGTTCAGTATCCCCATGTAGAACTCTGCCGGGTAATGCGCCTTTAAATACGCCGAAGCGTACGCAATCAGCGCGAAGCTCCAGGCGTGCGATTCGGGGAAGCCGTAGTTCGCGAAGCTGATCAGGTCCTCGCAGATCCGCGACGCCACTTCAGGCTGCACCTCGTTCGCGATCATTCGCAGCCGCAGCTTCTCCAGCACGGCCTCGAGCTTCCCCTTCTTGCGGATGTTGCCCATCGTGCGCCGGAGCTGGTCCGCCTCCGCGGCGGAGAACCCGCCGAGCGCCATGGAGATGGACATCGCCTGCTCCTGGAAGATCGGGATGCCGTAAGTGCGCTCCAGGATCGGGCGCAGCCGCTCGTCGGCGTAATGCACTTCCTCGCGGCCAAGCCGGCGGCTGGTGTACGGATGCACGAACTTCGCCTGGATCGGTCCCGGCCGGATGAGCGCGACCTGCACCACGATGTCGTACAGCCGCTCGGGCTTCGTGTGCAGGATGGACGCGATCTGCGCGCGACTCTCGATCTGAAACATGCCGATGTTCTCGCCGCTGGCGATGAGATCGTACGTCTTCCTGTCGTTCACCGGCAGGCGATAGATCTCCGGACGCTGGCCCGTCCGCCTCTCGATCGCGTCGAACGACCGGCGCACCAGCGACAGCGCGCCAAGTCCGAGGAAGTCGAACTTCGGCACGCCTATGGCGTCGAGGTCGTCCTTGTCGAACTGGATGATCGTGCGCCCCATCGTAGTGTGCTCGATGGGCATGTAGTCGCCGAGCGGAGACGAGGACAGCACAAACCCGCCGACGTGCGTCGAGCGCAGCCGCGGCAGTCCCTCGAAGGTTCGCACCGCGCGCAGCAGCGCGCGCCCGCGCGATGATTCGAGATCGAGCGAGAACTGTTTCGCGAGACCGTTCTGCATGTGGCCCGCGCCGGCGTCGGGATCGAACCGGTGCAGCCGCTTGGAGATCTCCCCCGACTGCTCCGGTGGATACCCGAGCGCGCGCATGGAGTCGAGCACCGCGTTCGGCGCGCGGTACGTCTGCACTATGCAGGTGATGGCGGAATGCTCGCGCGCGTACCGGCCGTACACGTAGTCGAGCACCTCCTCGCGCCTGTCGTGCTCGATGTCGAGATCAATGTCGGGGGCTTCGGTCTGCCCGTCCACGCGGATCTCGGACAGGAAGCGCTCGAACAGCAGTCCGTTCATCACCGGATCCACGGCGGTTATTCCCAGACAATACGCCACTGCAGAGTTCGCGGCGCTGCCGCGCCCCTGGCAGAGAATCCCCCGGCGCCGCGCGAACCGCACCGCGTCCCACATCACCAGAAAGAATCCGGAGAAGCCGAGCCGCGAGATCACGCCCAGCTCGTGCTCGAGCTGCGCTTCCTCCTTCGGCATGACCTTCCCCCACCGCTGATGCGCGCCCTCGAACACGTTGCGCCGCAGGAACCCGTCGTCGGTGAGCCCATCGTGCTTTGGGAAGCTCGGCAGCGGCGGCCGCAGCCAGCCGAGCTTGAAGTCGCACTCGTCCGCGATCCTCTCGCTCTCGGCGATTCCCTCCTCGCGTCCGCGCCAGCGGCGCGCGATCTCTTCCGGGGGATGCAGCCGCCATTCGCCGTTGGGGTGCAACACGCCCTTCGACAGCGCCGTGTCGAGATCCATGTCGTGGCGGAGCGCGGTGAGCATGTCGTGCACGAGCCTCGTGTCGGCATCCATGTATCGCGCGTCCTGGCAGACGACCCACGGCACGCCGCACTGCCCGGCCAGCTCGATCAGCGCGCCCGCGAGCGCGGCCTCGCTCCCGCCGGTGTGGTGCAGCTGCACTTCGACGGCGAGCCTGTCGTCGAAGACGTCGCGCCAGCGTGACAGCGCGTACAGCGCGTCGCTCTTTCTCTGCGACAGGATGAGCGAGGCGATCTCGCCGCTCGCGGGTCCTGTGAGAGCGTGCAGCCCGGCGCTGCGCTCGGCGACCTGACTCCACGTGAGGCGCGGCCGCCCGCGCGTGTGCTTGATCGCGTCCTTGTTCCAGAGATGGAGATCGCCGACGCGCGATCGCGTGACCAGCGCCGCGAGGTTATGGAATCCTTCTTCGGTCCGCGCGAGGAACGCGGCTGGATGTCCCTCGACGTTGAGCTCCGCGCCGATGACCGGCTTGATGTTCTGCCGCCACGCTTCTTCGGCGAAGCGCACCACTCCGCCGAGGTCGGCGGTGTCGGTCAGACCGAGTGAGGCGTAGCCCAGGTGGGCGGCGAACGTGGCGAGCTTCTCGGGGGTGAGGCTGCCGTCGCCGAAGGAGAACCCGGAATGGGCCCGGAGCTCGGCGAAGCGGGGAGGCATGGCCTCATCTTAGCCCGAAGAAACACCGAAGACAAGGCACCAGACTCCAGGGATTTCGAAAGGGAATCCAAGAGATGAGAAGCCAGAAACCAGATGGTCAGCGGGCCAGATCTGGTCACCTGGTTTCTCGCTTCTGGCCTCTCATCTCTTGGATCCCCCGTCCAAACACCTGGAGCCAGCGAAGGCCCTACTCGGCCAGCTTCTCGATGACTTCCTCCGCCGCCCGCGAGGGCAGCAGGGCCGCGATCTTCCGCTGCAGGAGTCTCAGCTTCGCGCCGATCGCGGCATCGCCGACAAATCCACGGTGCTCGTAGAATTTTGCCTGCGTCTCCAACATGGCTTCTTCATCGTGCGTGAAGCCGAACGGCTGGTCGTACAGCGCCATGGCCGCGACCGCGTGCCGCTTTCGCTCGAGGGTGTGCCGGCGATCCGGTCCGTAGGGGCGCTTGTCCGCCGCCCACTCAGCCGTGATGCTCAGATCACCGGCGTATTGAATCCACTCTTCTTCGCTCAGCGCGGGCCGCAGGTCGTCGTCCATCAGGATAAGATCACACGCGCGCCAAACCCGCGAAAGCTAGATTCGTCGCATGCTCGATCTCTCCAAAGCGCGCGTTCTCGTCACCGGCGGCGCCGGCTTTATCGGCAGCGCCCTCATCTGGGCGCTCAATCAGCGCGGCTGCAGCTCGATCGTGGCCGTGGATTTTCTCGGCAAGACCGAAAAGTGGCGGCACCTCCGTCCGCTCCACTTCGAGGACTACGTGGAAGCCGACGAGCTCGCGACCCAGCTGTGCAACGACCGGCTCGGGAAGTTCGACCTCGTGCTGCACATGGGCGCCTGCTCCTCGACCACCGAGACCGACGCGGCGTACCTCATCCGCAACAACTACCAGTACACCAAGGATCTCGCCGAATACTCGATGAAGTCCGGCGCCCGTTTCGTGTACGCGTCATCCGCCGCGACGTACGGCGACGGCTCGGCGGGCATGAGCGACTCGGCGGAGCTCGCGAACCTGGATTCGCT
>DATLBG010000079.1:0-3572 GCA_035527035.1 Gemmatimonadaceae bacterium
CGAGCCGAACGCGACGACTCCCACGAGCGTCGTTCCAACGGTCAGCGCGACCAGCATGTAGTGCTCGCCGTAGTCCCACAGGCCGAGCTGCTGCCACAAGACGATGCGGATCACTCCGAGGACTCCGAGCACCATGCCGAGTGCGAGTCCTAGCGGCAGCTCGCGCCGCGCGATCCGCCACCAGTCGCCGAGCGTGACTTCGCCGAGCGCCATCGCGCGGATGATCAGCGACGTGGCCTGCGATCCAGAGTTTCCGCCGGAGCTGATGATGAGCGGGATGAACAGCGTGAGCATCAGAGCCTGCGTGAGCTGATTCTGGAACTGCTGCATTACCGACGTCGTGAGCATCTGTCCGACGAACAGCGCGACCAGCCAGACGACGCGCTTGCGGATCATCGCCGCGAACCCGATTTGCAGGTACGCATCGTCGAGCGCTTCCATTCCGCCGAACTTCTGCACGTCTTCCGTGTGCTCTTCCACCATCGCGTCCATGACGTCGTCAACGGTGACGACGCCGAGCATGCGGCCGCCGTCATCCACTACCGGCAGGGCGATGAGATCGTAGTTGGACGTGAGGCTTACGACTTCAGTCTGGTCGGCGGTGGCGGGCACGCTCACGACTTCTTCCCACGCGATGTCCTTGATCTTCGCGCCTTCCGGCGCGGCGAGGAGCTCGCGGAGCGAGAGCACGCCTTTCAGCCGGCCCTGCTCGTCGGTCGCGTAGATCGCGTGCATCGCTTCGCGGCGGCCCGCGCGAGCGATGCGGCGCACGCTGACGAGCGCCGCTTCGACCGTGGTGTCTTCGGGGACGGAGACGAACTCGGTCGTCATCAGTCCGCCGGCGGTGTCCGGCTCGTACGCGAGCAGCCGCTCCGTCTCTTCCCGCGCTTCCTTCGGGATTTCGGCGAGGATCGTCTCGTACAGCGTGTCCTCGAGCTCCTCCAGGGCGTCGGCGCGATCGTCCGGCGTCATCGCGGCGACGAGCCGCGCCGCCTGAGGCGCCGACATTTCCTCCAGCACCTCGGTGCGCAGGTCGTCGCTCAGGTACTCGAGCACGTCGGCCGCGCGATCCGCGGGGAGCGCGTGCAGCAGCGCGAGCACGCTCTCGCGCGGCAGCGCTTCGACTATGTCGGCGAGGTCGGCTGCGTGGATCTCCTCCGTCTCCGCGGCCACGCTTTGCGGCGAGGTCTTCAGCAGCTCCTGGATGTCGGGCGCCAGGAGATTCGCGAGGGCACGGTGCTCGGAGGTGTTCATCAGAGCTGCGGGAGAATCCGCCGGTTCTCGGTCGCGTCAGCCACCGAATAGCCGGCAGTCTCGACCGCCTGCTTCAATGCATCGAGCGTGACGGTTCCATCGTGCTCGATCTCGGCGCTGCCGACCTTCACGTCAGCGCGCGCGATCCCTGGAACGCCGGAGAGCGCCGTGAAAATCGCGCGGGTGCAGTGCGCGCACGTCATCCCCGAGATCCTGAGCGTCGTCACCATGGCGCCGAATATAAGGAATTGGCCGGAGATTACATCTCGTCCGCGGTCGGCCCGTAGATGCTCGGCACGGGGACGTCGAGAAGACGGAGGTACACCGACAGCTGCGCCCGGTGATGGATGATGTGATTGATGCCAAAGCCGCGGTACACGCTCCAGCGCGGGGCACTGAAGATCGTGTGTGGGCCGGCTTTGAGAGTCCATGTCTTATCGAGCGTTTCCTCTTTCGCGCCGGTGATAGCCGTCCTCGCCGTCGCAACGCTCTTGTCAAAGAGCTCGAGCAGATCCCGGGTGCTCTTGCAGTCCGCACCCTTGAACGCGGGCCCGTCGGGCGGGCGGAAGTCGAACTCGTCTCGCGTGAAAATATTGGACGCCCAGTCGGCCATCTGCGCGACATGGGAGGCGAGCTGGCCAAGGCTCATCGATTTGGCGTGCGGTTTCCAGTCGAGCTTGTCCTCGGGCACGCGCGCGAGGACCCGGCGAGTGGTGGCCATTTCCTGGTCGAATTCCGGCAGATAGTATCGCGTGGCACTCATGAGGGCTCCGTGGATTGTCACACAAGCTGAAAACAGGTTCGGGTAACGGGTATCAGGTCGTAAGTTTTGGTTAACTACCGGTGAACGGTCAACGGTTGTCGGTCGTTCCGCCGCCACCGCCCCACCCATGACCGGAAACCTGTAGTTAACCAAAACCTACGACCTATAACCTGTTACCCGAACCTGTTCTCGGCTGACTTCCAATGAACCAAATGAAAGTCGCATTCCTCGGCCTCGGCGCTATCGGCTATCCAATGGCCAGACGAATTGCCGAAGCGGGCTTCGAGCTCGCCGTGTGGAACAGAACCGCCAGCAAGGCTGAGCAGCTCGCCCGCGCGACCGGGGCCCGCGTCGGCACGACGCCCGCGGACGCGGCCCGGGGGGCCGCAGTGGCGATCACCTGCCTGCCGACCTCCAGTGAAGTGGAGGAGGTCGCATTCGGCGCGAAAGGCCTGGCGGGCGCGTTGGCTCGCGGATCCATCGTGGCCGATTGCACCTCCGGCGATCCGCACGCCAGCCGCTCGATCGCCGCGCGATTAGCGGCGCAGGGTGTGGATTTTCTCGACGGTCCGGTGAGCGGCGGAGTCGTGGGCGCGGAGGCGGGCAAGCTCACGGTGATGTGCGGGGGCGAGGCCGCGGTGCTCGAGCGCGCGCGGCCCGTGCTGCAGGCGTTCGGCGCGAAGATAATTCTTTGCGGACCGACCGGCGCAGGTCACGCGATCAAGGCGCTGAGCAACGCGCTGCTCGCGATCCACCTCTGGTCTACCGGCGAAGCTCTGGTTGCGGCCGCCAAGGCGGGCGTCTCCCCGTCGATCGCGCTCGAGGTGATCAACGGGTCGGCAGGGCGGTCGAACTCATCGGAGAACCTGATCCCGCAGCGGGTGCTCACGCGCGAGTTTCCGAGCACGTTCCGGCTGGCGCTGCTGGATAAGGATGTTAGGATCGCGGAGTCCATCGCGCGCGAGGCGGGAACACCGGCGAGGTTTATCGAACTGGCGCACGAGCTGTTCGAGCGGGCGCACTCGGAGCTTGGAGAGCAGGTGGATCACACGGCCGCGATTCAGGTTCTCGAGCGGGAAGCGGGCGTAGAGATAACGGGTGACTACAACAGAGAACGGAACCGCTAATAGCTACAAGCTAAAGAGCTACAAGCTTGTTAGCCGCGAACGATGTTGACCTTCCGGTCCGGGAAGCAGGCGAAATACCACAACCGGTCAAAATCGTTTGCAGCTAATTGGCTTGTAGCTTCTTTCAGCTT
Source organism: Gemmatimonadaceae bacterium (assembly GCA_035527035.1). Lineage (GTDB taxonomy): Bacteria > Gemmatimonadota > Gemmatimonadetes > Gemmatimonadales > Gemmatimonadaceae > JACDCY01. Next base: position 3,276 of record DATLBG010000079.1, read on the forward strand.
GCGGCTATTAGCTGTTCAGTTCTCTGTTGCCGTTACGGCGTCGTCGCCGGCTTCGCCGAATCGGTAACCGGCGCACGAACCGGCGGGCGAGCTTGAGCCGGAGTCGCCCGTGCCGGAACCGGCGCCCGATTCACCGCTACCGGCGGATTTTTCTTCCGCGAGACCAGCGTCTTCTCGAATGCGGGCACGAAGATGTCGTAGTTGCCCCCGGGATGCCACAGCACCCATCCGTCGTAACCCGAGTCGTACACCGCCTGCTTCTGCTGGCGAATGTGCTCCGGCCCGTACTTCGGCTGG
>DATLBG010000080.1:0-21035 GCA_035527035.1 Gemmatimonadaceae bacterium
GTCGCGGTGGTGGTGCCGTCGCCGGCGAGGTCGGACGTCTTCGTCGCGACTTCCTTCACCATTTGCGCGCCCATGTTCTCGAGCGCATCCGAGAGCTCGATCTCCTTCGCTACGGTGACGCCGTCCTTGGTGACCGTCGGCGCACCGAACTTCTTGTCGATGACGACGTTTCTGCCCTTCGGTCCGAGGGTGACCTTCACCGCTTCGGCCAGCTGATCAACGCCGCGCTTAAGGGCCGCGCGCGCGTCAACGTTGAAATGAAGTTCTTTGGCTGCCATGGGTATTCTCTCTGGTTAGCTGATGACCGCGAGCACGTCCGATTCGCGAAGAATCAGGACCGTCTCGCCATCGATTGTGACTTCGGAGCCGCTGTACTTGCCGTAGAGCACGCGGTCGCCGGCTTTCACTTCCATCGGAACGCGCTTGCCTTCCTCGTAGCGGCCGGGGCCGACGGCGATGATCTCACCCTGCTGCGGCTTTTCCTTGGCCGTGTCGGGGATGAACAGTCCGCCGCGCATCGTTTCGGTATCCTCGAGCGGGCGAACGACTACACGGTCGGCCAGCGGACTGGCCTTCGTGGCCGTGGCGGTTTTGGTTGCCATAGGGCGGTGAATCCTCCAAGAGCGGTTGTTGGTTTTTGGTTTATGGTCCGCGGGAAAAGCAGTGACCAATAACCGATCATTTCCTGCTTAGCACTCTTGCTGACTAAGTGCTAACAGAAGGAAGTTAGACAGGCGGCACTGCGAAGTCAACCATCGGCGCGCCGATCCTCACCTTTAGCAAACTCCAATCACGGGAATAGGTTGGGCTAGTCACTTAAAGTAATTTCTATTCTGAATCGCGCTAGTCGGCCAGTACACGCATGCAACGAGAGGACGCATTTCTCTGATTGAGCAGAAAGCCAAACCACTCGTTCTTTCGGGACGTCATTTCTATTGCAAACGTATAAGTAATTACTTATATTCAGCCAATGGATAAACCGATCGTCTGGATGGGTCAGACTCTCAAGGACTTATGCAAGATGTCTGAGGCTGTAAAGGATGAGTTCGGATATGCGCTCGGAGTTGCGCAGGGTGGAGGTACGTCGGAATCAGCGAAGCCGATGAAGGGGAACCTTCGCGAAGTGATGGAGGTGGTGAGCGATGACGACGGAGACACCTATCGCGCGATGTACACGACAAAACTTGAAGGACGGATCTACGTGCTCGACGTTTTTCAGAAGAAAGCCAAGTCCGGCCGTGCGACTCCGAAAGCCGACTTGGACCGAATCGAGCTCAGATTGAAAGCAGCTAGAAAGCTGCATCGAGACGGCCCACCGTAGCGCAGGGTGGTTTCAAGATCAGTCACCGGGCAACAACGAGTTATTGGGATGCACAATTCACTGGGAAGCACAATGAGAGCTACAAAGGCAAAAGGGCACAGGCTCGAGCGAGGCGACCGAGGCAGAGTCGACGAGACTGACTACATCGTCGGCAGCGGAAACGTGTATGAGGATCTTGGTTTCGCTGACGCGAAAGAGAGGTCTGCGAAGCTCAAGCTCGCCGCCCAGATCAACGACATTATCGAGGATAACGGCTGGACCCAAAAGACCGCCGCCCTTAAGCTCGGGACTCAACAGCCGGAAATCTCGAACCTGAGCAGAGGCAGGCTTAGGAGCATCACGTACGATCGACTAGTCGACTGGCTTGTTACGTTAGGGTACTCGGTCGAAATAAAAGTCGAACGATCGAAAAACCCTCATGTCGAGGTCGCGATCGCCGTCTAGCTCGCATGCTGGATCACTGGCCGCGCACCCGCACGCGGCTGGCCCGGACATCACATACCATTCGGAGCCTCCGTGCGTAAACATTTCCTCGTAGCAGTCCTGGTAGTCGCCGCTTCGACCGCTCTCGCACCTGGCGTCGATGCGCAGGCCGCGCCCCCCCCGCCCGCCGTCATGCCCGTGCTCGTGACGAACCCGCGCGCGGACACGGCGGACGTCAAATCGATCGACGCGATCATCGCCGCGCTGTACGAAGTCATCTCGGGGCCCGTAGGACAGGCCCGCAACTGGAATCGCATGCGGTCGCTGTTCGTCCCCGACGGACGACTGATGCCGACCTTCCCGCGCCCCGACGGCAGCATCGCAATGCGGATGCTGGGAGTGAACGACTACATCGCCGTGTCAGGACCAAACCTGGAGCGCATCGGCTTTCACGAGCGCGAGATCGCGCGACGCGTGGATCAGTTCGGCCACATCGCCCATGTGTTCAGCACGTACGAAGGGCGGACGCAGACGGACTCCACCGTGATCCGCGGGATCAACAGCATCCAGTTGATGAACGACGGCAAGCGGTGGTGGGTCGTATCCATATTCTGGGAGGCAGAGAGCCCCACCAATCCGGTGCCGGCCAAGTACCTGCGCCGCGAACCGTAACTGTGCCAGGAACGTCTACGCGTTCTTGCTGAGGATCTGGAAGCCGATCGAAATTCCCTTGAGGGTGAAAAACGGGTCCACCTGATCGAATTCCTTGCAATGTCGCGCGAAGACCTCGGACAGTCCCCCCGTCGCCAGGACGACGGGCACTTCGCCGCGCGGCCACTCTGCCTTTATGCGGCGCACGAGCCCGTCGATTGACTCGGCCGCGCCGAACACCACGCCGGACTGGATGCAATCCTCGGTTCGCGTCCCTATCGCCTTGGCGGGAGCGACGATCGCCGTCGCGGGAAGCTTCGAAGTCTTTCGGAACAGCGTCTCGGCCGAGCTGGTGACGCCCGGCTGAATTATTCCTCCGAAGAACGAGCCGTGCGCCGTGATGCAATCGTAGGTGGTAGCCGTTCCCAGGTCTACCACGATCGCATCGCGCCTGAGCAGCGTACACGCTGCGAGCGTATTCGCGATCCTGTCGGCGCCGACGGTGAGGGGCTCGTCCACGTCGAGCGTGATCGGAAGGTCCGCCGCCGCGTCCACTGAGAAAGGGTTGCTCCCGGTAACCCGCCTGCACGCTTCCGCGAGGGTGGCCGTGAACTGCGGAACGACGGAGCAGATGGCCGCTCCGTCAATGCTCTTCACCTTGATTCCCGCGGAATCGAGCAGCGCTGAAAGAAGCACGCTGGTCTCGTCCACGGTGCGCGGCGAGTTGGTCGTGATCCGGAAATTCGCGCGCATGATGTCGCCGGCGAAGATCCCGATGGTTGTTTCGGTGTTGCCGACATCGAAAGCGATTATCATCGCGGCGTCTCCAGTACGAGCGACCCGCTGCGGTGCGCGGACACCGCGCCGGACGATTCCACCAGCAGCTCGCCGCTCTCATTGATTCCGCGCGCGATCCCCGCGGCCGGCTCCCTGCACCGCTTGCCCAGAGTGATGTCGCGGCGGCCGAACGCATCGAGCTCGGACGCGGACAGCGGGCCGCGCCGCGTTAGCGCGCGGCGGAGCGCGGGCACGATCGCAGCCAGTATCTCGAGCGCGGTGACTCCCTGTCTCAGGCCGGCGGCTTCGCTCATGTCGGCCGGGGGCGTCACGTTGATGCCGACGCCAAGCGCGACCCACTCGGCGCGCCCGTCGCGCCACCGCGCCTCGAGCAGAATCCCGCCGAGCTTCCTCCCGTGCACGTAGAGATCGTTGGGCCACTTGAGCCCGATCGGCGCAGTCGCAAAACGGTCGAGCGCCGGAGCCAGCGCGAGCCCGGCACGGATGGACATCAACTCCACCGGCGCTCCCTCCCATGGCCGCTCGACGAGAGTGAGCCACACTCCGCTGGCGGGCTCGGACCGCCACTCGTTACCGCCCCGCCCGCGCCCCTTCCGCTGGTGCTCGGCGAGCACGATGGTTCCCGAGGGCGCTCCATTCGCTGCCGCCTCGTGCGCGACGTCCATGGTAGAGCTCACGTCGCCGAAGAGCAGGGCGTGCGGCGCGCCGGTGAGCTCGCCGATCTCGGCCTGGGAAAGTCCGCAGTACCGGCCGGTTGCGCCCCCCTCGAAGAGTTGATCGCCGGGGAGCGAGGTCGCTTCAGAGTCCGCGCGCATGGATGAGGTAGAAGATTAGCGCGCCGAACGCGAGGCGATACACCGCGAACACGCCATAGCTGTGCCTCGCCACGTAGCGAAGCAGGACGGCGATTGCCACCCAGGCGCTCAGCGCCGCGGCAACCACGCCGACGGCCAGCGGGACCAGGCTCTCCGCTTCGCGGACGGCGTCGGGCAGCTTGAACGCGACCGCGGCGAGGGTGATCGGCATGCTCAAAAGAAAGCTGAACACCGCCGCGGATTCCCGGCGGAGCTTGAGGGCGCGGCCCGCGGTGATCGTGGACCCTGATCTCGATACTCCGGGCACGAGCGCGAGGCATTGCGCGAGCCCGACGAACATCGCGTCTCTCCAACCCATCGACTCAATTCCGCGGTCCCGCGACATGTAGCGATCCACCGCCCACAGCACGATTCCCATCACAACGAGATTCGTGGCGATGATGAGCGGCGAGCGAAACACCGTTTCGGCGGCGTCTTCCAGCAGCAGCCCCGCTATTCCCGCGGGGATGGTCGCGATCACCAGAAAGACGACGCGCTTTTCTTCCGGGGTATCGGCGCGTCGCTTCTTCGCGAGCGACACGGCTGCGAGAATCAGGCGCCGCCACTCCTCGCGGAAGTATCCGACGATGGCGATGAGAGTGCCCAGATGCAGCGCGACGTCGAACGCCAGGCCACTATCCGGCCAGCCGAGCAGCCAGGGAGTGAGCGCCAGGTGCGCGGAGCTGCTTATCGGAAGCAGCTCCGTGAAGCCCTGGATGATTCCGAGAATGAGGGCCTGAAAGATCGTCATCGGTTCAGCGCGTCCTCGTAAAGCCGCTCGTAATTGGTGACTATCCCGTCGCGCGAAAAGCGGGAGCGCGCGTCCGCCTGCCCCGCGTCACTCATGCGCTTCCATTCAGCCGGGTCGGTGAGAATGGACACGGCGGCGCGGGCCATTCCGTCAACGTCGCCGACTTCGCACAGGTATCCCGTTTCCCGCTCCCGGACGACCTCGACGAGACCGCCCGCTCTCGTCGCCACTACCGGTACGCCAGATGCCAGGGCCTCCAGCGCGCTCAAGCCGAACGACTCGTTCTGGCTCGGCAGCAGAAAAAGATCCGCCCCGGCCAGCAGCGGCGCGACGACATCGAGCTTGCCGAGGAAGTGCACCGCGTCGTGCACTCCAAGTGTGCGTGCCTCCTCTTCCGCGAGGGTGCGGTCCGGCCCATCGCCGACCATGACGAGTACAGCCGGCACCGTCTCGCGAATGCGCGCGAAGACCCTCACGACGTCGCGGACGCGCTTCACGGGGCGGAAGTTCGACACGTGCATCACCACGCACTGCTTGGCACCGAACTGCTCGCGCAGCAGCGGCTGGTACCGCTTTCTGTCGTACACGGCCGGATCGACGAAGTTGTGGATGACCTGTACGTCGCATCCGGTGCAGCCGAATGCGTGGAACGTCTCGCCCTTGAGATACTCCGACACCGCGGTGATGCGATCGGACTTCTCGATTGAAAACCGCGTGATCGACTGAAACGAAGGATCCTGCCCCACCACGGTGATGTCGGTGCCGTGCAGCGTGGTGACGAGCTTGATGTCGCGTCCGGACTGCCGCAGCATCTCGCGCGCGATCCACGCGCTGGTCGCATGCGGGATCGCGTAGTGGCAGTGAAGCAGCGTCAGGTCGTGCGCCCGCACGACTTCGTGCATGCGCGCGGCGAGCGCCAGGTCGTACGGCGGGAACTCGAACAGCGGATAGCGCCCCACGTCCACTTCGTGGAAGAACACGCGCGGCAGGAACGAGGGCAGGCGGAAGGGCTGCCGGTAGGTGATGAAATGCACCTCGTGGCCGCGCTCCGCGAGCGCGATGCCGAGCTCCGTCGCGACGGCGCCGGAGCCGCCGTAGGTGGGATAGCAAGTGATGCCGATCTTCATGTGCCCCGAGTCCACCACTCTTCGATTATTCGCGGTGCCTCCGGCGAGGATGCGTCCACGTGGGTTACGGTCGTGCCGCCTATCTGATGCCTGAACCAGGTGCGCTGGCGCTTGGCGTACTGCCGCGTCTCGATCAGGATCTTCTCCCGCGCGGCGTCGAAGTCTATCTCACCGCGCGCGAGCGCGCGCACGGCGGCGTAGCCCGACGCCATCCAGGCGGGCGCCGATGACGGAACGTCTTCCGCGAGCTCTCGGACCTCCTCCACCCATCCTGAGGCGAACATCGCGTCGATCCGTCGAGCGATGGCGTGCTGCAGCTCCGGGCCGCGATCGACGACCAGAAAGCGCGCGCGCCGCGGCTGCAGCCGCGGCGCCGCTGCGTGGAACTCGCTCAACCGCTTCCCCGAGAGCAATGCCGTCTCGATCGCACGCAGGAGCTGCGTGCGCCCAAGGTCCGCGCGCGCCGGGTCGAGCAGCACGCACCAGCGGCGCAGGTCTTCGGTGCTGAGCTGGTCGAGCTCGGAGCCGATCGTGAGCCGCTGCGCCGTGTCGAACACCGGCGAGTCGGCCAGCGGCTCGACCAGGGCGCGGATGTAGAACCCCGTGCCGCCGACCACGAGCGGGACGCGGCCCGCGGCATCGCACTCCGAGATCCATTCGTCCGCGTCACGCGCCCACCGCGCCGCGGAGTACCGCTCGGTCGGGTCGATGATGTCCACGCCGAAGTGCTGCACGCGGCCCCGCTCCGCGGGAGTCGGCTTCGCGGTGCCGATATCGAACCGGCGGTATATCTGCCTCGAGTCCGCCGACAGAATGTCGGCGCCGTGTCTCTCGGCGAGGTCGAGCGCGATCGATGATTTGCCCGCGGCCGTAGGGCCGCAGATGATGCGCAGGCTACCGTCTGCCAAAGCGGCGCTCCAGCTCGTCCCAGGCGATTCGCACGATCGTCGCGCGTCCGTGCACGTCGTGAGCGGGAAGCTTCGTGTCGCGCAGCGCGAGGAATAGCGCGCGCATCTCGTCCGGGGCGAGCACGTCGCCGCCCTTCACCGCTGCCTTGCAGGCCACAGTCGCGAGCAGCCGCTCGTGCCGCGCGATGTTTCCCGGCGCGCGATCTCCGGTGAGCGCCGTGAGCGTCTCGCGGAGGCAGCGCTCGGCATCGAACCGCGGGTGGGGCGCGGGCACGCTGTGCACGAGCAGCGAGTTGCCGCCGAACAGCTCCGCTTCATAGCCGATCCGCTCGAGGTACTCGCGGTTCTCCTCGAACGCCTCGATCTCCGGCCCCCCGACGTGGAGCGTGATCGGAAAGAGAAGCCGCTGCGACGGCGAGCCGCCGGACTCCAGTGCGGTCAGGAAACGCTCGTACAGAACCCGCTCGTGTGCCGAGTGCTGGTCGATGAGCACGAGTCCGCTGCCGTCGTGCTCGAACGTGACGTAAGTGCGGTGCAGTTGAAAGAGCGGGGGCACGTAGTCGTCCTGCGGGATCGTGGCGGCATCGGCGGTCGCGTCGCGGGTCGCTTCGAAGGCCGGCGTGCCGTTGCCGGCTTGGGCGGCCGCGGCGGTGAACTCCAGCGACAGCCCGCCCGGCTGGTTGATTGATACGTCCGCCTGACTGGGCGCCTGGAAGGAGTTCCAGCCCGGGTTGTAAGCGCGCGGGCCGAGCGAAGCCGCGCTGTCCCAATTGCCAAGCGCGCGACGCACCGCCGACTCTACCGCCCGCTCGATTGGCCAGCGATCCTGGAATCGAACTTCGGCTTTCGCCGGGTGCACGTTCACGTCCACCAGATCGGCGGGGAGCACGATGTCGAGGAACAGCGAGGGCCTCACGCCCGACGGGATCGTGTTGCGATACGCGGCCTCGGCCGCGCGCACGAGACCATGGTCGCGGATCACGCGGCCGTTGATGGTGATGAACACTCGCCGCGTGCGGGTTCCGACATCCGCGGGCCGCTCGGCCAGGCCGCTGGTGTGCACCGCGCCAGCCAGGTCTTCCACCTGGACCAGTGACGACGCGTACTCCGCACCGTACAGCGCGGCCAGCCGCTCTCGCAGGTCCGCGGCCGGAGGCACGCTCATCGCCAGCTTGCCGTCGTGCGTCACGGTGAAGCGGACATCCCGCCTGGCGAGCGCGATGTTGCTCATTGTCTCAGCGATGGCGCGCCACTCGGAGCGCGCGCCGCGCAGAAATTTCTGCCGTGCGGGGACGTTGTAGAACAGCCGCGACACGGTCACGGTGGTCCCGGGCCGACGGGCGGCGTCGGTCACGCCGAGCACCTTGCCGGCGGCGCTGCGAACCTCGAGCCCTTCCCCGCTCTTCGTGCAGCTCGCGAGCTGCAGCTCGGACACGGAGCTGATGGCGGGGAGCGCCTCGCCGCGAAAGCCGAACGTCGCGACGCCCACGAGATCCGCGGCCGTCCTGATCTTCGATGTCCCGTGGCGCTCGAGCGCGAGCAGCACGTCGTCGCGGTCCATGCCGCTCCCATCGTCCGCCACGCAGATGAGGGCGCGCCCCCCGTCCTGCACGGAGACGTCCACAGTCGTAGCACCGGCGTCCAGCGCATTCTCCACGAGCTCTTTCACGACGGACGCGGGGCGCTCGACGACCTCGCCGGCCGCGATCTGGTCAGCGACGGCTCCGGGGAGAATGGCGATTGTTGGCACAATGAAAACTACGCTCTTGGCTCTTGGCTGTTGGCACTTGGCTAGCTAACAGCCAATAGCCAATAGCCAACAGCTTATTCCCAGTCTTTACCTCGCGGGTTCTGCGGCACGCTGCGCCGGGTCTTGTCGCCCTGGACGTCCTGCTCCTCCTGCGCCGCGGCGTCGAGAATGCCCGTCGCCTGATCGACGTTGAGACCGTTGCGCGGGCGCGGCGCGATGGTCGGCTGGCCCTCCGCCGGGTTCGGCTGCGGATCCGCGCCGCCCGCCCCACCGCCGCCACCGCCGCCGCCTCCACCGCCTCCTCCACCGTCGCGCTTGCGCAGCGCGAGCTCGTAATTCCATTTCGCGTCGAAGTCCACCGGACGCCGCTTGAGCGCGGTTCTGTAGTGGACGAGCGCGCTATCGAGCGGTGGATCGGCGGAATCTCCCTGGATGGCCAGCCCCCGCTTGAGGTGAGCGAGGCCGATGTTGAATTCACCGCGCCAGGCGATCTCGTCGCGCTGGCTGTCGAGAATGGTTCGCAACAGCTTCTCCGCCCTGTCCAGCGAATCGCGCTGCAGCGCGCGCGTGCCGGCGTTGTAATTGTCGAGCACGTCATCGGGAAAGAACTGGCGGCAGCCTGAGACGAGCAGGAGAAGCAGCACGGTGGCTGTCGCTGTTCCGGCGGCCCGCGCACGCGCGCGCGACTTGCCGCCGCCGAATGACCGCTGCCGCACGCGCTCCGGCAGCGCGGAAACGAAAGTGCGGAGCCGCCGCTGCCTTCCCCGCACCAGCGCCGGCAGCATTGCGTCGAGAAGCAGCAACAGAAACGCCGGCAACAGAAAGAGCTGATACCGGTGCGCGAGGTTCTCGCGATTCTCCACGCTGCGCTGCTCCGCTTTCAGCTGTGCGAGCGCCTGCATGATGGCCGGCACGCGGTCCCCGGCGTCGGGCGGGATGAAGGTGCCTCGCGCGACTTCGGCGGCTTCCTGGAGCATCGCCGGCTCGTATCTCGTCGTCACGATCGCCCCGGCCGCATCGCGCTTGAGGGTGACGCGCCCATTTTCGCGAATGGGGATCGTCGATCCCTGGCGCGTGCCGAACCCGACCGTGATCACCGCGATGCCGGCGTCCCGCGCCTTCTCCGCTGCGTCCACGACGGCCGCAGCGTCCTCGAATCCCTCTCCGTCGCTCATGAGCACCACGGCCTTGTCCGCGGCTGATTTGCTGAGCGACAACAGTGCTGTAGCCTGGCGGAGCGGCGGCGCGAGCGAGCTCCCCGCCTGGCCCACCACGGTGGGATCCAGGTTGTCGAGAAAGAGATCGAGTCCGCCGTCGTCCACAGTCAGCGGAGTCAGCACGTAGCTCCGCCCGGCGAACGCTATGAGCGCGACGCGATTGCCCTGACCGCTCGCTCTGAGCCGCCGCACCTCGTTCTTCATCGCCTCCAGCCGGGTGGGCGCTTCGTCGGTGGCGAGCATCGAGGCGGACGCGTCCAGCGCGAGCACGAGATCTATTCCGCTCTGGCGAACCACTGTGCGCTCGAAGCCCCAGCGCGGTCCCGCGAAGGCAAGACCAGCGAGCAGCACCGCGAGCGTGCAGATGGCGATGCGCAACCGCGACTGTCGCAGCAGAACGCCCGGCGCTAGCCGCGCAATCATCTCCGGCGTTCCGAGCCGCGCGAGCCGCGCATCGCGCCGCCTGCGCGAATACACGAGCAGCCAGGCGGTCACGGCCGTCACTGCGGCGGCGAGCCCGAGCGCCCAGGGCCACTGAAACATCGAAAGCGTCATGGTATGGGCGCCCTTCTCGCGAGCAGCGCCAGCTCGCCGAGCAGCGCGAGCAGGCCGAGACCGAGCGGCATGCGGAACAGCTCGCTGTAGCGCACGTACGACCGCGACTGCACGGTAGTGCGCTCCAACCGGTCGATCTCTCCGTACACGCGGCTAAGTGCCGCCGCGTCGCGGGCGCGGAAGTACCGGCCGCCCGTCATCCGGGCCACTTCAGTGAGAAGCGCATCGTCGATGCGCACGGGCTGCAGCTCGTACCGCAATCCGGCTGGGCCACGACCCACCGGCACGGGCGCCATTCCCACGGTGCCGACCCCGATCGCGTAGATCTTGATGCCGTACACGCTCGCCGCGCGCGCGGCGCTTCTCGGGTCGACGCTACCGCGATTATTCACGCCATCGGTGAGCAGAATCAGTACGCGTGAGCGGCCCGGTGCATCGCGCAGCCGGTTGGCCGCGGTAGCGATGCCGAGGCCGATCGCTGTGCCATCCTCGAGCTGACCGGCCTGCAGATTGTCCACGGCCTGCATGAGGATTGGATAGTCGGTCGTCAGGGGAACTTGCGTGAGCGCCTCTCCGGCGAACGCCACCAGCGCGATCCGGTCCGACGTCCGCGCAGCAATGAACTCCTTGACCGTGCGCTTTGCGACGACGAGACGGTTCTGGGGCCTGAAATCCTCGGCCAGCATCGAGCTCGACAGATCGAACGCGATCGCGATGTTGATCCCCTCGCTCGTGACGTTCTCGACCTGCGCGGTCGAGCGGGGCCGCGCGAGCGCCAGCACGAGACCCGCCAGCGCCACGTTTCGCAGCACGAACATCGCGCGCGTGATGCGCTCCCCCGTTCGCGGCCCGCGGGCGAGAACGCCGGTGCGCGAAAACGCTATCGCGGATGGACGCCGTTTCCTCCGCAGCATCCACCAGACCGGAAGAAACAGCAGCAGCGCGAGCGCCCATGGCGAGTGGAACTGCACGATTCCGAGTCTCATGCCGCCTTCCTCTTTTCCTGCTCGGCGAAGCGGGCCTCCACGGCATCGACGACTGCCCGCGCGTCAGCGCCGAGCGCGCGCGCCTGTGCCGCGTCCACGCGCCACGCCGCGAACTTCGCCAGATCGCTCTGGTGCAACAGCTCGCCGAGGCCCGCCGCCCATTGTGGATCGAGGAGTCCGCTCGACCGCGCGGCGATCGCGAGCTCGGTGGACGTCTGCGACGGTCGCACGCCTTCAGCGCGCGCCGCCAGATAATTCCGCATGACGTCCGTCATCAGCGCGACGTGGAGCGCGCCCTCGTCCTTGTCGGGGAGGCCGAGCTTCTCTATGCGATGGAATTCACGCTGAGCGAACGCGGCGGGATGAACGGGCCGGCTCTTCCACCGCTTGTACGCGCGCCATGCCAGCCACGCGAGCAACAGAGCCAGCAGCACGCCGAGCGCGATCAGCAGCCACTTCAACCACCACGGGTATGCAAACGCGAGCGGTCCGCGGGCGGGCTTCGGAACGTGGAGCGTGGTGTCGGCCGGCAGCACGCTCCGCACAAAAACGGTGTACGACGCCAGCGGAATGCGCCGCTCGGCGATTCCCGAGCGCACCATTATCTCGCCCAGCCCGAGCGGCTGCGGACCGATGTCCCAGGCCGCCATGCGATATCCGGCGACCTGCTCCATCTCGGTCGAAGGGCCGGCGCTGGCGCTGGGGATCAGCTTCGGCTCGGCGATCACAGGGTCCGCCGCGAGAGCGACCGTAGCGGCTGAATCGGTGTTGGCCGGAAACTCGATCGTCGAGCCCGCGGGCGCCCGGACTCGGACGAGCACGGTGAACTGGTCGCCTACGGTGACAGTATCGGGATTGACCCGAACGCCTATGCGCACGGGAACGGACACGGGCGCGGGCTGCGCCGCCGCGCCCGCCTGCAGCAGCAGGAGAATCCCCAGCCCCATCATCGCCGGCGTGCCTTGGTCTCGCGCGTGCGGAAGAACTTTATCAACGGGTGCACGACGTTGTCGGGGGTGGAGATCGCGATCTCGTCGATGGCCAGTCTTCGCAGCAGATGCTTCCGCTCCTCACGCTCGGCGGAAACGGCCGTCGCGTACGCGGTCCGCACTCCGCGGGCGCTGGTGTCCACACTCATCGTCTCGCCGGTTTCGGGATCCATGAACCGCGCGAGGCCGACGTCGGGGAGGTCGCGCTCGCCCGGATCCTCGATCGTCACCGCCACGACGTCGTGGCGCTGAGCGAGGAGCTTTAGCGGGTGCTCGATTCCCGGGGCGAGGAAGTCGGAGACGACGAAGATGATCGACTTCTGCGTGAGCATGCGGGACACATACTCGAGGGTTCCCGAGATATCGGTGCCGATTCCCTGCGGCTCGAACGCGAGCAGATCGCGAATGATACGCAGCACGTGCCGGCGGCCTTTCTTCGGCGGGACGACGTGTTCCACGCGGTCGGTGAACAGCACGATCCCGACGCGGTCGTTGTTGCGGACCGCCGACATCGCTAGAACGGCGGCCAGCTCGCTGGCCGCCTCGCTCTTGAAGCGGCGCACGGTTCCGAACTGCTCCGAGCCGGAGAGATCGACGGCGAGCATGACTGTGAGCTCGCGCTCCTCGATATAGCGCTTCACGTAAGGGCGGCCCATGCGGGCCGTCACGTTCCAGTCGATCGACCGGACCTCGTCGCCGGGCTGGTATTCGCGCACCTCGGAGAACTCCATTCCCTGCCCCTTGAACACGGAGCGGTACTCCCCGACGAACAGCGAGTTCACGAGCCCGCGCGTGCGCAGCTCGAGCAGCTTGACCTGCCTCAGTATCTCTTTCGAGGGAGTTGTGCGTGAGGCGGGTGGTGCGGGGGGTGCTTCGGCCGCTACGCGCTTCGCGCTAAGACGCGGCCTGCGACCCCCCGCACCACCCGCTTCTGCACCCTTCAGCGCACGCGCAGCCCCGCGGCCGAACATCAGGGCGCGCGGATCGCCTCGAGCACGCGCGCGACGATCGCGTCGCTCGTCACCTCTTCCGCCTCAGCTTCATAGGTCGTCAACACGCGATGCCGAAGCACGTCGGGAGCTATGGCCTTTACGTCGTCAGGAGAGACGAACGAGCGGCCGTGCAGGAACGCGTGCGCGCGCGACGCCTGCGCGAGCGACAGAGTCGCGCGCGGGCTCGCACCGAACTCGATGAGCGGTGCGAGCTGGGCCAGGCCCGCCTCCGCCGGGTAGCGTGTGGCGTGCACGATCTCGACGATGTAATCAACGATGCGCGCATCCATGTACAGCTCGGCGATGCGCTTGCGGGCGGCGAGGATCTGCTGCGGAGACGCCACGTGCTGCACGGGGATCGGCTCTCCGCCAGCCATTCGGCGCAACACCAGCTTTTCTTCTTCGCGCGACGGATAGCCGACGTGCAGCTTGAGCATGAAGCGGTCTACCTGCGCTTCGGGCAGCGGGTACGTGCCCTCCTGCTCGATCGGATTCTGCGTCGCCAGCACCAGGAACGGCTCTTCGAGCACGTACGTCGTTCCGCCGATCGTGACCTGCTTTTCCTGCATCGCCTCGAGGAGCGCCGCCTGAACCTTGGCCGGCGCGCGGTTGATCTCGTCGGCGAGAATGATGTTCGCGAAGATCGGCCCCTTCTTCACCGTGAACTGGCCGTTGGACTGGTCGTACACCTGCGTGCCTATCACATCCGCCGGCAATAGATCGGGCGTGAACTGAATTCGCTGGAAGTGCGTATTGATGGTCTCGGCGAGGGTCCGGACGGTCAGCGTCTTCGCCAGGCCGGGCACGCCCTCGAGCAGCACGTGCCCGCCCGTGAGCAGACTGATCATCAGCCGCTCGACCATGTAGCTCTGCCCGACGACCCGCTTGCCGACCTCGGCTATCACCTTCTGGATCATCGCCGTGTCGCCGGCCGGCGGTCCCGCGTCGTGCGGTCTGGCAGCGGCGGGAGGTGCGTTAGTGCTCACGTGTTTCCTCTGGTGGACGTGGTCCTGCCCGCCGCGACTGTGCAGGAATGACGCCGTTACCTTGCCAGCGCTGCGATGATTTCCCGCTCCTTGGAGGTCAGCTCCCGCGTCTTACCCAGCGGTAGCCGTCCGAGTTTCACTGGACCGAAGCGGGTGCGAACCAGCCGCTCGACGGCGAGGTCAAGCGCGGCGCACATCCGGCGCACTTCCCGCGTGCGCCCCTCGGCGATGGTGACCTCGAACTCCCACATGCGGTTACCGAGCGGCCGCGCGGCAACGTCGACCGGTTTCACCATCCCGTCCTCGAGCTCCACGCCCCGTCTCGCGGCGCGCAGCGCCTCGGACGCATTGCCGCGAACCGTGGCGACGTACGTGCGCTCGATCTCGTTGCTCGGATGCGTAAGAGCGTTGGCCGCGTCGCCATCGGTCGTGAGCAACAGCACTCCTTCGGTCATGTAGTCGAGCCGCCCGACGTAGGTCAGGCCGGGCACGTCCTTGACCATATCGAAGATGGTCTGCCTGCCTTCGGGATCGCGCCGGGTAGTCATCACGCCCGCGGGCTTGTTCAACACGATCCACTTGTTGGTTACGGGCGCGTCGATCGGCTTTCCGTCCACGGTAATGACGTCGCGGCCAGGCTCGACGTTCTGGCCCACCGTGGGCGGGATGCCGTTCACGAGCACGCGGCCCGAGGCGATCAGCTCGTCGGCGCCACGGCGGGATGCGACGCCGGAGCGGGCGAGAGCGCGGTTGATTCTCATACGAGCTATTGGCTATTGGCTGTTGGCTGTTGGCTAACGGCCCCGGTCTTCCGCTTCAAGCCAAGAGCCAACAGCCAATAGCCAACAGCTTCACGCCTGACGCTCCGATGCTTCGGCAGCCGGCCTGAGCGCAACGGCCAGCTCATCGGAGCGCGGCAGCTCATCGAGATGCCGAATGGCGAGCTGCTGGAGGAAGGCTGGCGTCGTGCCGTACATGAGCGGGCGTCCCATTCCTTCGGCGCGACCCGTGACTTCGATGAGCCCGCGCTCGTGCAGCGACTTGAGGATCGCGCCGCAGTTCACGCCGCGTATCTCCTCGACCTCGGCGCGCCCGATCGGCTGGCGGTAGGCGATGATGGCTAGAGTCTCCAGCGCCGCGGCTGACAGCCGCGCGGGCCGGCTCGCGAGCTGCGCTCGCTCGATCGCGTCCGTGTATTCGGCCCGCGTCAGTATCTGCCAGCCGCCGCCCGTCTCGATCAGCTCGACGCCGTGGCCAGCCTCGTCGTATTGCGTGCGCAGCTCGGTGAGCGCGCCCGCGACGTCGTCTCCAGTCGCGTCGGAATCCAGCGCCGCGAGATCCTCGAGGGATATCGGCGCCGAGCTCGCGAACAGCGCGGCTTCAAGCAGCTTCGCTAGCGGACTCACCCTTGATCTCCACTTCGGTAAAGGCCCGGTCCTGCCGCAGCGTTACTTCGCCGCGCTTCGCCATCTCCAGCAGCGCCAACAGTACGGAAAGAATCTGCCACGGCTCCGACCCCGAATGCACCAGGTCCCGCCAGCGGCAGCTGCGCCGGAGCGCGAGAATGTCGCGCACGACCGCGATCGCGCCTTCCACATCGAGCGCGCGGGGAACGACGTCGTGAATGGTAGGCTTCTTCGCGAGGCGCAGCACGCGGTCCACCGCCGCGAACAGCTCGGGGAGCGACAACGCGAGGGGCGCCGCGGCCGGAGCTGGCGAAGTGAACTGCTGCGGCATGTAACCGCGCGCGAATTTTCCCCGCCTGTCCTCCGACAGCCTGTCGAGAACGTCCACGACCTCCCGCACCTGCTGGTACTCGAGCAGCCTCCGAACGAGCTCGGCGCGCGGATCCTCCCAGCCCTCATCGCCCTCGCGCCGCGGGAGCAGCATCTGCGCCTTGATGCGAAGCAGCCGGGCGGCCATCTCCAGATAGTCCGCGGCATCGTCCAGTCCCATCGTCCTGATGCGCACGAGAAACTGCTCGGCGATTCGCGCGACTGGGATGTCGTAGATGTCCACCTGCTCGTCGCGGATCAGCGTGAGCAGGAGATCGAGCGGGCCGGAGAAGTCTCCGACCTGCACCACGAAAGCCGAATCCCCTACGCGGTCCACGGGCTCGGCAGGATGAACGGAACCAGCAGCCGCACGGCCGCGCTGTGCAGCATGAGGATCGGAGCGAAGAAGCCGTTCATGATCCCGCTGCCGACCGTGATCAGCAGCATAAGCACGATCATTCCGTAGCGGCCGAACTGCTCATACCGCACGGCCCACGCGGGGGGCAGCAGATACTTCAGAACGTGCGACCCGTCGAGCGGTGGTATCGGAATGAGGTTGAAGAAAGCGAGGACCAGGTTGATCAGGATGCCGTACACGAGCATCAGCTGAAGAATCGACGCTGTGGCGGACAGGACCGGCACGGCACGCCCCACGAGGCCGATCAACGCGACCGCCAGAACGGCGATGACCGCCAGCACGAGGTTGGTGGCTACCCCGGCCAGCGACACGATGATGTCGCCCCGTTTGAAGTTGCGGTAGTTGCGCGGATTCACCGGAACGGGCTTGGCGCCGCCGAACATCACCCCTGCCGTGATGAACGTGAGGATGGGCAGGATGATCGTGAGGAACGGGTCTATGTGCTTGATCGGGTTCCAGGTGAGCCGGCCAAGCTGATAGGCCGTTGGGTCGCCCTGGCGGAGCGCCGCGTAGCCGTGGGCATACTCGTGCGCGACCATCGAGAACAGCAGGACGGGCGCAACGAGCAGAAAAGTCTGGGTTTTATCCAATCGCGGGTTTGCGGGAAGCGCCGAAGGACGGTAGTTTCAACAACTTAGCCCTAGTAATGGAGATTCAGTAAGTGCCGAATATCGCGTCCGCCAAAAAGAACATGCGAAAGTCGAGAGCCGCCGAAGCGCGTAACCGCGCGCAGCGCTCGACGCTTCGCACCGCACTCAAGAAAGCCAAGTCCACCGACGGCTCAGCCGCTGATCGCGCCTCCGCTGTTCAGCTGGTCGATCGCGCCGCCCGGAAAGGCCTCATTCACAAGAATGCGGCCGCGCGCCACAAGAGCCGGCTGGCGAAAAAGAAATAGTTTTTGGTTCCTGGATTGTGGTTTCTGGTTAGGCCACCACAATCCACAATCCACAAACCGCTCTCATAGCGCTGAGAGCTCGCCGCCGCAGCTCTCACAGTACCACTCAGTCGGATAGTTCATCGCGCCGCATTCGGCGCATTTGAGCGTCTTGTCGTTCTCGCGGCGTGGGTCAACGGCCGCCGTGGAGAATGCGGGCGTCTTGCTCCGCTTCCCCTGATGTCCGCCGCGATCCTTCGTTTGCGCGGCTGATTCCGCCGCGACCGCATCGGCCGGGGCAGAGGCGGGCGGTGCGGGCGCCTCGCTGGGAGCAAGCGACTCGATGGGCACCGGCGCCTTTTCTGCGGGCGGCGGCACGGGGGTTTCGTGCATCGCGGCACGCGACCGGGCTGGTGTTTTCGACCTGACTCTCGTCGCGTCGGCGGCAATCGTCGCGGCAGGAGGAGCGGCTGCCGGAGCTTCGACCGGCGGATGCTCCGGAGGGGCGGGCGCCTCAGAGCTCGGCCCCTCCGTCGTCTGCTCGATGATGAGAAGGAGCTGGTTCAGCTCGTCGGAGATCTTTTTCTTCTCGTCAACGAACCGCTTGAGGTCCACCTCGACCTCACGCTTCCTGAGCTCCCACTGCTCCGGCGTGAATTCGCCGACCGCCGCGCGAAGCTCGGCTTCGTGCAGCTCGTCCGTTCGGGCGGTCTCCTGCTCCGTCGCCTGCTTCAGCCGTTCTTTCAGCCCCGAGATCGAGGAGCGTATCTCCCCGGTCCTCTCCGTGAGCTGGTCGCGCACGGTGGCGAGCCGCTGCTCGTAGTCCGCGTGCACGCGCTTGTACACATGCTCGGGAGTCGCTTCACGCCTCGACTCGAGCGTCGCGATCCAGCTCTCGAATCGCTTTCGCTCGTCGAGGAGCTGCTGCAGGGCGTCGTGAGAACGGCTGGGCTTGGACACCGTCACCTCGTCGTGTTCGTCATGGCGTGAACGATCTCCCCGTCAACGATAGTGAAAATTGCACGACCTCGTAGCCGCTCGCCCGCGTACGGCGTATTCCGCCCCTTCGACAGGAACGCCGCAGGATCCACCGTCCACTCCGCGGCGGGGTCGAACACGGTCACGTCGGCGACCGCGCCGCGCCTGAGCGAGCCGCCCGGCAAATGAAACACGCGCGCGGGGGCACAGGACATCCGCTCTACCAGCCGCGCGTAATCCAGTACCCCGCCGGCCACGAGGCTCGTGTGCACGACCGCCAGCGCGGTCTCGAGGCCGACGATTCCGTTCGGCGCGTTGGCGAACTCCTGCTCCTTCTCGTCGTAATGGTGCGGCGCATGGTCCGTCGCGACGAGGTCGATTGTCCCGTCGGCGACCGCGTCGCGCAGCGCCGCGACATCCGCTTCCGTCCGCAGCGGCGGGTTCATCTTGGCGTTGGTGTCGTACGCGCACACCCGGTCCTCCGTGAGCGTCAGGTGGTGCGGGCAGACCTCGGCCGTGACGTTGATTCCCCGCTCTTTTCCCCACCGGATGAGCTCGACGGATCCCTTGGTGCTCATGTGCGCGAGGTGCGCGTGGCCCCTGGTCCGCCGCGCGAGGAGAATGTCACGGATGACCATGATCTCCTCGGCCTCGGACGGAATCCCCTTGAGCCCGAGGCGCGCGCTCACGACACCCTCGTTCATCGCTCCGCCGTGCGACAGCGTCGGCTCCTCGCAGTGGTCGATGACGGGGATGCCGAAGGTGAGCGCGTACTCCAGCGCGGTGCGCATGAGCTGCGCGCTGACTACGGGCCGGCCGTCGTCGCTCACGGCGACAGCGCCGGCGCCGACCATCTCGCCAAATTCCGCGAGCGCTTCGCCCCGCTGTCCCAGCGAGATCGCGCCGATCGGGTGAACGCGGGCCGCTTTCGCGCGCTGCGCCTGGCGGATGATGAAGCCGACCGCGGCCTGGTTATCGGTTACCGGCTCGGTGTTGGGCATCGCGCACACCGCGGTGAACCCGCCCGCCGCAGCGGCCCGCGCGCCCGTCGCCACGGTCTCGACGTCTTCCCTGCCAGGCTCGCGTAGGTGGCAGTGCACGTCGATGAACCCGGGAGACACGATCATGCCCGCGCAATCGAGAATCTCGGCGCCGTCGGGCGCTCCGATGTTCCGGCCGCATGCCTCGACCACCCCGTCCACGAGGAGCACGTCCTGCTGCGCGTCGGTCTGCTGCGACGGATCGATGAGCCGCCCGCCGCGAAGAAGGATGGGCCGCGTCATCTCGCCGCCGCCTTGGCCGATTCGGCGAGCTCCGGATTCCTGCCGGCAAGCAGGTAGAGCACGGCCATCCGGATGGCGATGCCGTTCGTCACCTGATCGAGAATCACCGAGTGCTCCCCGTCCGCTACGTCGGAATCGATCTCCACGCCGCGATTCATCGGACCCGGGTGCAGGATCAGGATGTCACGGGGCGCGCGCGACAGCCGGTCCCGCGTGACCCCGAACACTCGATTGTACTCGCGCAACGACGGGATGTAGCCGCCGGTCATCCGCTCGATCTGGAGCCGCAGGATGTTGAGCGCGTCCGCCCACTCGATTGCTTCTTCGATCCGGTCGAAGACCGTGACGCCGAGCTCCTCTATGGCGTTGGGCAGCAGCGATCGCGGGCCGCACACGGCGACGTCGGCGCCGACTTTACGCAGGCCCCAGATATTCGACCGCGCTACGCGAGAATGCAGCACGTCCCCGCAGATGCAGACGCGCTTGCCCGCCAGATCTCCGAAGTGATCGCGCAGAGTGAGCAGGTCGAGCAGCCCTTGCGTGGGGTGCTCGTGCATGCCGTCTCCCGCGTTGATCACGTTCGACTCGATTCGCTCAGCCAGGAACTGAGCCGCGCCGGACGAGCCGTGCCGGATCACCACCATGTCAATCCGCATGGCCTCGAGGTTCCGCGCCGTGTCCACCAGCGTCTCTCCCTTGGACACGCTGGAGCCCGCGGACGAGACGTTGACCGGATCCGCGGACAGGCGCTTCTCGGCGAACTCGAAGGAGATGCGCGTGCGGGTGGAGTTCTCGAAGAACAGATTAACGATCGTGGAGCCGCGCAGCGTTGGCACCTTCTTGATCGCGCGCTCGCTGATTTCCTTGAACGGCTCCGCGGTGTCGAGAATGAGCTTGATCTGCTCGCTGGAGAGGGGCTCGAGACCGAGCAGATCTTTCCCCAGCGCGCCGCTCACTCGCTTCCGGACTCCGACACGATCACGCAGGTCTTGCCGTCGCACTCCTCGAGCAGCACGTCTACGCGCTGACCCTCGGCGATCTCCACCTTCTTGCCGACGATGTCGGCGTGGATGGGCAGCTCCCGGCCACCGCGGTCCACCAGGACCGCGAGCGCGATCCGCGCGGGGCGCCCAAAGTCGGCGAGCTCGTCGAGCGCGGCGCGGACCGTGCGCCCGGTGTACAGCACGTCGTCAACGATCACGACTTTGCGGCCGTCCAGCTCCCAGGGCAGGTCGGTGCGACCGACCACAGGCCGGGGCCCGACGGTCTGCAGGTCGTCCCGGTACAGAGTTATGTCGAGAGCGCCGCGCGGGACGCGCACCGTTTCGCTGGCCGAGATGAGGTCCACGAGCCGGTCGGCGAGCTGGACTCCCCGCCTCTGGATGCCGACGAGCACGAG
>DATLBG010000081.1:0-3082 GCA_035527035.1 Gemmatimonadaceae bacterium
CGCGCCCGCGCTTCCTCCAGCAGGTCTTCCCCGGTTTTATAGCTCATGCCTGTTTCGCATTGAAGGGCGATACGCTCAGCGTTCGCGCGTCGGCGTCGAGCACCGCGCTCGCGCCTACAGGCAGCGTCCACTGGTCGTCTATATGTCCTATCGGCGCGCCGGCAATGCACGGCACTTCCGCCAGCTCAGCGATCTCGATGAGAACCTCGTCGAGCTCGCGCGCTCCGCTCCCCGACGTCGCGTCGCACTCCGTGAACTCGCCGAACACGATGCCGCGACAGTTCTTGAGTCCGCCGCTCAGATAGATCTGTCGCAGCATCCGGTCCACCCGGTAGGTTCGCTCACCGACATCCTCCAGAAAGAGAATGGAATCGTCGAGGTCGGGGGCGAACGGCGTGCCGATCATAGCCGCCACCAGCGCAAGATTTCCGCCGACGAGCCTGCCCTTCGCGGTGCCGCGGCGCAACACGCGGGCGTTAGGCGCCAGTCCACACGGGTCGCTCTCGCCGGAGAGGGCCGCGAGCATGGACGCGCAGTTGAAATCGGTGAGGCGCATGCGCGCGGTCGGCCCGTGGAAGCACACTATGCGCGAGCGGCCCGTTACCGCGAACAGCAGCGACGTGAGGTCCGAGAATCCGATCACCGGCTTGGGCCGGTTGGCGAGCGCGTCGAAATCCACATCGGGCAGCAGTCGCATCGCACCGTATCCGCCGCGCAGGCACCAGATCGCGTCGATGTCGTCGTCGCGAATCGCGTCGTTGAGATCGCGCAGCCGCTCCTCGTCGGTGCCCGCGAAGTACCTGTGCTTCTTCAGCACGTGCGCGCCGGTGCGCGGCTCCCACCCGAGCGACCGCGCGTTCTCTTCGGCGCGCGCAACGTCTTCCGGTCCGGCGAGCGTGCCGGCCGGCGCCACGAGCGCGACGCGCGCGCCCTGCTTCAATGGAGATACGGGACGGATGGGAGCTAGTGGCATGAAAAGTCATCATGGGACGCGCGCGGCATTCGATGCTCCGACAGGTGCATGGCATATCGATTGCTTTTTAACACAGCGGAAATCTTGCTGTATGACCTTAGTCGGAGGAAGGAAAATGGCGAACTCAAGCAAGGACAGCTCTGGCGGCACGTCGTCGAACCGCGAAGAAAGCGGAAAGGTCGGCTCGCAGAGCGGGAGTCAGGGAGACGGGTTCGAGACCGGGAACGCGCGCCAGGGAGGTTTTAGCGGCGCTGGCTCCGGCGGAAGTGGAAGTGGTGGTGGCAGTGGACAGCAGGGCGGCGGCTCCGGAGGGTCGGGTGGATCCGGCGGTGGCGGCGGGCAGAAGGGTGGCGGATCCGGCGGCCAGCAGGGAGGCGGCTCCGGAGGGTCGGGTGGATCCGGCGGCGGGCAGGGTGGAAGCGGTGGCGGACAGGGCGGTGGCGGTGGACAGAAGGGCAGCGGGTCCGGCGGGTCCGGTGGCGGCCAGCAGGGTGGCGGCGGATCGGGTGGATCCGGCGGGGGCCAGGGAGGTCAGGGCGGCAACCGAGGTGGAAGTGGCGGCGGCCAAGGTGGAAGTGGCGGCGGCCAAGGTGGAAGTGGCGGTGGCCAAGGCGGGAACGGCGGAGGCCAAGGCGGCTCCGGCGGCGGCGGCAACAAGGGTGGTGGAATGGGAGCGCGCGAAACCGGACTCGACGGCAGCCGCGATCGCGGCATGACCGACCCCGCCACCAGCAGCGGGGCGACCGGACTCAGCGGCTCGGAAGGCGAGAGGGGCTCGAGCGGACTCAGTGGCTCGGGGGCGGGAGGCGTGGAAGGCACGTCGACGCGCGACGGACGCGAGGATCCCGACAGAGGGAGCCAGCGTTAACCTGGCGCGGGTTCGGCGGGTCAGCGGGGCGTCGCCATTGCGACGCCCCGCTAGTTTTTTCCAGTGACGCCAATTCAGATCGCGCTGCTCGCAGCCCTGCCGTGGATACTCATGCCTGTCGTGATGGTGCTGCGCATGCGCCGCTCGCGGAATCTGGACGAATTCACCGCGGACAGTCCGCGCAACGCGCCTCTCGTTTCGGTCATCATCCCCGCGCGCAACGAAGCGCGCAACATCGTCCGCTGCGTGCGCTCGGTGCTCGCGACGTCGTATCCCAACACCGAAGTGATCGTCGTGGACGATCAGTCCACCGATGGCACCGGCGATCTCGCGCGCGCACTCGGCGCCACGGTCATATCCACTCCGACGCTGCCCTCCGACTGGTTCGGCAAGCAGTGGGCGTGCTGGACCGGCAAGTCACGCGCGCGCGGCGAAATATTCTGCTTCACCGACGCTGACACCCAGCACGCGCCTGACCTGCTCTCCCGGTCGGTCAACGCGATGGGCGCGACGCGTGCAGACCTGTTCACGGTCGCCGGCAGGCAGGAGATGGTGACGCTGTGGGAGAAGCTCGTGCAGGCGCAGGTGTTCGGCATGCTCCACGCGTGGTACGGAGGCACCGAGGAGATCAATCGCGCGAAGCAGCCCTGGCGGAAGATCGCCAACGGCCAGTACCTGATGATCACGCGCGCGGCGTACGACGACACCGGCGGGCACGAAGCGGTGAAGCACACCGTCGCCGAGGACCTGATGCTCGCGCAGCGCTTTCACAGGCTGGGCAAGCGCGTGATCTTCATCGAGGGCCGCGAGCAGCTCTCGACGCGGATGTACACGTCGCTGCGCGAAGTGATCGACGGCTGGGGCAAGAACACGTACGCGGGTGGGATGCACGCGCTGCCGCCGCTCAGAATCATGCGCTGGATCTTCCCCGTCGCGCTGCTCTTCCCGCCCCTGTTCAACCTGGCGCCCGTGCTGGCTCTCGTCGTCGCGGCGCCGGCGCTTGCGTCCTGCCCGCTCCTCATCTGGGCAGCCGTGGCGACTGCCGCCACGGTCCTCATGTGGGTGAAGTTCTACTCGGACGCCGACGAATCACCCTTCCTCGCGCTGCTGTATCCGCTCGGCGCGGCTATCACGCTATACATCTACGCCCGGGCGATCGTTCGCGGGCGAAACGTGACCTGGAAGGATCGGGATTACGTAGCCGGCTGAGTCGTTTCCGCCCGTAACAAAACGATGAGAGA
>DATLBG010000082.1:0-13079 GCA_035527035.1 Gemmatimonadaceae bacterium
CTCGCGGAGCCCCATCGCCTGATCCAGCTCCCATGAGGTGACCAGCACGCTGCCGTCCTCGGACGGACCCCCTCTCCCCGACATACCCGTGCTCTCCCGGTTTCTCAAAAGTGTGGTCCCGAACGACTTCAATTGATCCAGCTCCACCCTAAACCGCCGCGCTCTCCCGCTCGCGCTTCGCCTCGCGCGCGGCGCGCTTCCTTTCGTGCACGTCCAGCGATCGCTTGCGCAGCCGGATCGCCTTCGGCGTCACCTCGATCAGCTCGTCACCTTCGATATACTCCAGCGCCGCTTCCAGCGTCAACTCCCGGGGCGGCTCCAACTGGATGTTCTCATCCGTGGACTTGGTTCGCATGTTCGTCAGCTTCTTCTCGCGCGTCGGATTTACGTCCATGTCGCCCGGCCGCGAGTTCTCCCCGATGAGCATCCCCGAATAAACCGGGTCGCCCGGCGAGACGAACAGCGTCGCCCGCTCCGCCAGATTGGCCAATGCGAATGCAACGATCACGCCGGGCTCCATCGAGACCAGTGAGCCACGCATTCTCCCGGCCAGCGGCCCGGCCCAGGGGCCGTATTCCAGAAACCGGTGATGCATGATCCCGTTGCCGCGCGTGTCGGTCATGAATTCCGACCTGTAGCCGAAGAGCCCGCGCGCCGGGATGCGGTACAGCATCCGCACCGTTCCCTGCCCCGGGTTCTTCATCTCGATCAACTCGGCGCGCCGCGGGCCCAGCTTCTCGATGACGGCGCCCAGAAACTCCTCGGGCACGTCGATGGACAGCTCTTCGTACGGCTCGAGCCGGTCGCCTGACTCGCTGACCTTGGTGATGAACCGCGGGCGCGAGACCTGGAACTCGTACCCCTCGCGCCGCATCGTCTCCATCAGGATCGTGAGGTGCAGCTCGCCGCGCCCCGAGACGGTCCAAGCGTCCATCGTCTCGGTGTCCTCCACGCGCAGCGCCACGTTGCGCTCGAGCTCTTTCGTCAGCCGTTCGCGGATCTGCCGCGACGTTACGAACTTCCCGTCGCGCCCGGCGAAGGGGGAGTCGTTTACCGAAAAATCCACCGAGATGGTCGGCTCCTCGACGGCGATGCCGGCGAGCCGCTCGGGATTGTCCGCGTCGGCGATCGTGAGGCCGATCTCGACGCCCTCGATTCCGGCCATCGCCACGATCTCGCCGGCCCCCGCGGTCTCTATCTCGCCGCGCTCCAGCCCCTCGAACGCGTACAGCTTGGTCACGCGCGCGTACTCCGGCGACTGCGAGCCGTCCACGTGCATGAGCGCCACGCGCTCGCCGACCTTTACCTTCCCGCGCTCGATGCGCCCGATTCCCAGCCGGCCGAGATACGGGGAGTAGTCGATCGTCGAAACCAGCATCTGGAATGGGCCGACGTCGTCGCCCGATGGCGGCGGAACGTGCGACACGATCGTCTCGAACAGCGGGACCAGATCAACGGCAAGCTGCTCCATGTCCATCGTGGCGGTCCCTTCCCGCGCCGACGCATACACAACAGGCGCGTCGAGCTGGGACTCGTTCGCCTCGAGCTCGATCAGCAGGTCGAGCACCTCGTCGTGCACACGCATGGGGTCCGCGCCCGGCCGGTCGATCTTGTTGATCACGATCACGGGAGTTCTGCCGAGCTCCAGCGCTTTACGGAGAACGAACCGCGTCTGCGGCATCGGTCCGTCGAACGCGTCCACCACGAGCAGCACGCCGTTCACCATCCGGAGAATGCGCTCGACCTCGCCTCCGAAGTCCGAGTGCCCGGGGGTGTCGATGATGTTGATCTTGGTCCCGCGCCACCGGACCGAAGTGTTTTTCGCGAGGATGGTGATTCCACGCTCCCGCTCGAGCGGGTTGGAGTCCATGACGCGCTCCATCACGACCTGATTCTCGCGGAAGGCGCCGGCCTGCCGGAGCATCTTGTCCACGAGCGTGGTCTTGCCGTGATCGACGTGCGCGATGATCGCGATGTTGCGGATGTGCTGGTTTGGCATAGCCTGTGAAATCTAGTCCGGTCGCGGGTGCAATCGGCGTTCCCGTTACATCCGGCGCAGGCATTGCGTTGCGGGGAAAAGCGCTGCTTGCTGCGTGCTGCGTGCTGGCTGCCTTCCGAGACTACTTATGGATCGGCTTTCACCTAGACATCGACCGGAAGGCTCGCCCCTCATGCATCAGAATTGGGGGAAGCTGCTCTTCCTGCACTGGTCGGTGCCGGTGTCGGTGTTGCGGCCGATGATCCCGTCTGGGCTCGAGATAGACACGCACGACGGCGGGGCTTGGGTCAGCATCACGCCGTTCACCATGTGGGGGATCCGCCCCACGATGCTCCCGGCGATTCCGGGCTTGAGCGACTCCCACGAGCTGAACTTCCGCACGTACGTCCACGCGGAAGGGGTGCCGGGCGTGTGGTTCTTCTCGCTCGACGCCTCGAATACGATCGCGGTGATGGCTGCGCGCGTCGGCTTCCATCTGCCGTACTTCCAGGCGGAGCAGCACATGGCTGAGGCCGCCGATTCGATCTCGTTTACTTCACGCCGCACCGATCCGCGGAGCGGGCCAGCCGAGTTCGGCGCGCGGTGGATGCGCGGGAAAGAGCTGCCCATGCCGGATCCCGACTCGCTCGAGTTCTTTCTCGTCGAGCGTTACTGCCTGTACGCGGCGAAGGAGGAGAAGGTGTACCGCGCGCGGATCCACCACGCGCCCTGGTCCCTCCGGGCGGCTGTCGTGGACACGCTGTCGTCTACGATGGGCGAGGCGCACGGTATCAAGCTGTCCGACAAGCCCGCGCTCGTGCAGGCGCAGGGCGAGCCGTTGGCGGTGGAAGTCTGGCCGCTTAAAGAGCTGCCTGGAGGAAGTCGCTGACGACAGTGCCGCCAGCGATGTGAATCAGTGTTTGTCGGGAAGCGACAGCGGGGTTCGACTGGTATCGCTCAGCAGCTTGGTGACGAAACGCTGCCCCTCCGACACGCGCTCGACCTCGATAGCGATCGCTTCGACCGCTTGCTCGATCCTTTCCAGTCGCGCGTTGTCCGCCGGCGCCACGCGCGGAGTCGATGACCTTTTCCATATCCGCCGCGCGTACGCGACGGCGAGCGGAAAGCCCACGAACACGATCAGGACCGATGGAATGATTACCTGCGCCTCAGGCTCGGCGCCGCCGGGTTCGGACCGGCTCGCCGTCGCGGCCAGGAAACTCGTCGGCGCGCTCGTGAGAAGCTGCTCCGTCTGCGTGATCTCCGAAGTCAGCTGCACGATCCGCTGATCGATCTGCGCCAGCTGCTGCTCGAGCCCCGTCCGGTTACCGCCCGTCGCGCCCACCAGCTCGTCGGTAATCGATTCACGCCGGTCGGTTGCTTCGGACAAGTGCTCCGTGAGCTCCTCGCGGCGCGCTCTCAGCCAGCGCACGTCTCCGAGGCTAAGCGGAATCGTGATCCGTTGTGCGGGCACGCCCGGCGCACCCTCGATCACGATGAAATTTCCCGGCGGGGCGGCAGGCGCCTGCGGTGGCGCCGGGGGGGCCTCGGCTTGCGGCTGCATCATGGCCCTACCCTCTGCTTGCCGTCGCTCATCAGCTTGGTGACGAAGCGCTGTCCTTCCGACACGCGCTCCACTTCGACGGCGATGGACTCCACGGCCTGCTCGATCCGCTCGAGCCTGCTCTCCGTGACCGGCGAAAGCGCGCGCGCGGGCTGCGGCCGCTTCCAGATGCGGCGAGTGTGGGCGATCACGATCGGAATCATCAGGGCCATGGCCATGAATGCGAACATTATGAACACGTCTTCGTCGATCGCCGGCCGGTTCGCGTCGCGCGCGTCCTCCCTTGCCTGCTCGGCCTGAGCTGCGGCGCCGAGAAGCGATGATGGGGCGCTCGTCAGCGCGCGCTCGGTGGCGCCGATGTCCAGCTCGATCTGCACTATGCGCTGGTCGATCGTCGCGAGCCGCTGCTCGAGCCCACCCCGCTCGATTCCGGAAGCGTTCTGAATTTGACCGATGACCTCGCTGCGGCGATTCCTCGCGCGGTCGAGCTGATCTACCAGCTCCTCACGGCGCTGCCTCAGACCGGCGATGTCCTGAGTGTTCTGCGGGATCGCGATGGTCTGTGCGGTGGTAGTCGGACCAGCGTCGATTCTCACTGCGGGCGCCTGCGGGGGCGGTACGGTGACGGTCACGGCTTCCTGCACGCCCTACCTCTCTCCGCTGTGGGTCTGCGGCAGCATCCGCGTGTGTTCGAGTCCGGGCACCGCCTTCTGGTTCTCGCTCATGAGCTTGGTCACGAATCGTTGGCCCTCGGACACGCGCTCGACTTCAACCGCGATCGCTTCTACGGCCTGCTCGATCCGCTCCAGCCTGCCGGCCGTTTCCGGCGGAATGACGTGCCTGACGGGGCCCGCGGCTGCGTGCTTCCACATCATGCGCGCCATCCCAACCGCCAGAGGAGCGAGCACGAAGATCGTGAGCACGATTCCGAACGCGAGAGTCTGAGCCGGGCTGAAAATGCCCAGTACCTGTTCTCCGCTGGTGGTGGAGAGCAGGCCGGCCGGCGCATTCGTCAGCAGCCGGCCGGTCTCCGCGATATCCGATTCCAGCCGCACGATGCGCTCGTCGAGCACCCCGATCCTCTGCTCGAGACCGGCGCGGTCGGGACCGGTCCCCGTGATTCGAAGCTGCTCCGCGAGCTCCTCGCGGCGTCCGCTGGCGGATATCAGCTGGCTCGACAGCTCGGACCGGCGGGCGCGGATCTCGGCTACTTCGCCGCGCGTCATCGGCATCGCCAGCGTCGTGGCTTCCCTGCCGGGCCCTTCTTCGATCCGGATGACTCTCGCGGGGGCAGGCGGCTGCGGAGCGGTTTGCGTTTGCATGTTCACCCGTACGGGAGGAAGCCGGTATTGGTTACATCGGCGAAGTTAGCCCTTCTCCCGCTTGAAGACTATCAGGTCGGTCGCGGGCATCGGAGAGCCCGCTTGGCGGCTCAAAGTCGCGACCTGCCCGCGGTGGTAGGACGAGTGGTTGACGACATGCGCCAACTGGTCCTCCAGCGGCTCATGGAAATCCTCGCCCTTCAGATTGCGGTACGCCAGCGGCGTCCTCAGATCGGCGTCGGCGAGAGTAATCAGAAACGCAGCGCGATCCGATTCGACCTCGCGCAGCTTCGCGGCGAGCCCGGCCGCATCCTTCAACGCACCCCATTCGGGCGGCCCTTTAGGACTTTCACCGCGCCACCTCCGCAGCCATATCCATTCGGAGGTCGCTATGTGAGCCAGCGTGTCGCGAATGGAGGCGAAGCTGCTCCCGCGCGGCTCTGTCAAAACACCGGGATCGAGTAAGGCGACCGCTGAGAAGATTCGCGCGTTCGCCCATTCGTTGTATGCGAACAGCGATCTGATGTCTGTGACCTGCACGCTCAGCGCCTTCGAGCGCCCATGACCATGAGGCCGGCGCCGCCAATGAGCAGCACCGCGCCCAATGCGGGCGGGATCGCGGACTTGCGTTTCGTTACAAGCTCGACCGGACCTACGGCGACGGACTCAGCGTCACGCGTGTAGGTGATCTTGCCCGAGAGGATTACGATCCCCGCGATGATCAGCGCCACGCCCACCCACGAAATCGGTTTCACGATGCCTCCAGTCGAATGATTCGTTTCCGTTTCAACCGCCGATCAGCCGCTGGAAGCGCGGGTTTCCGCGCAGGGACGCGAAAGTCGGGTCCAAGCGGAGCTGGGTTCGATTGATGAGCGAGGGTATCGAAAGCAATTCCTCGAGGATCGGAATGGCGTCCTCGCCCCGTCCGATCGCCATGAACGTCAAAGCGCGGTAGTACCGCACGTCGGCACCCACGAGTGCATCGCGGGCGAGCGGTCGCAAGGCAAGCGCGCGGTCGGAGTCGGCGATGGCGGCGCGCGCATCTCCGAGCATGGCCTGCGCCACGCCGCGTTGCGCGAAGAACTCCGCTTCCTCGGGGCGCTCGCGGATCCGCGCAGTCAACAGGCGGACCGCGGAATCGGCGTGCGCGCGAGCGCGGCCGGGCTCGCTCCGCTCGCGGAAGAGCCAGGCTTTCCACAGCACGAAAGTGCCGTTCTCGCTCATGTCGGGGCCCCATTCCGCCGCAAATATTCCGGCCGCTATGGCCGGATCCGTCGTGGCTGGCCATCCCTGCTGGAGTGCCGCGAATAACAGGGGGCGCTTGTTGGCAGCGCGTTCCCACGCGATCCGTAAAACGCGGTTGGACGCCGCGACGTCTCCGGTCCGGGCGAAGATCGCCCTGGCCTTGCCTATCACAGCTTCGCTGTGGTCGGGGGCGACGATCAGCGCCCGGTCCACGATTGTCTCGGCCTCCTCGAACTCGCGCATGTAAAACTGCGTCAAGGCGAAATCGGCGATGAAACCCGCAGCACGCGGATCGAGCTCCAGCCCCCGCTGCATGGTGGCAATGGCCTCTTGCCAGCGCCCGCTCCGCCGTTGTATGAACGATTTGAAGAAGAGCACGTCAGGGTTGTTCGGACGAACGCGCTCGGCCTTCGCCAGCTCGCGCAGCGCGCGATCGTAGTCCAGGAACCCGTGATAGTAATAGACGCCGAGCGCTTCGAGCCCTTCCGGCAGCCCGGGACTCAGCTCCAACGCGCGATCCGCGGCGGCCTTGGCCTTGCGCAGCCGCTCCGCCGTCCGGTCGCCGTAAAACCAGAACAGCTCTGTGTGGGCGAGCGACAGCTTGGCATGGCCCTGCGCGAACTCGGGGTCAAGGGCAACCGCCCGCTCGAGGGCGGTGACCGCTTCGCGAATCTCTGGAACGAGAATCGAGCGCAACAGCTCCGTTCCCCGAAGGTACAGCGCGTACGCTTCGAGATTGTCGGTAGGCTTCGCGGCCAGCAGTTCCCGCTCAGGCTCCAGTAGCGCGACGTTCAGCGCGCTCGCTACTGATGAAGCGACCTGGGACTGCACCTCGAACATCCCCGACAGCACGGTCTGGTACGCTTCGCCCCAAACCTGCGTGGCGTCAGAAGCACGAATGAGCGCGGGACTCACGCGCACTACTTCCTTGCCCGCCGCGTCCTTGTCCCACCGCACGGTTCCGGTGAGCAGATACTGTACGCCCAGCTCCTGCGCGATCTGCTGCAAGGGCTTGTCGCTCGCCGCGTAGCTGCGCGCGCTCTGACGGCCGACGACGCGGAGGCCGCGCACCGATGAAAGCCGGTTGGTGATCTCTTCCGTCATGCCGTCGGTGAATTCCTGCCCGCTTTCGCTGCCGCGGTTCTCGAAGGGCAGCACAGCGAGCGCGGGCGTCGGCACGGACCCGGCCGACACCGTAGAGGGACGCGTGGCTTTCCACGCCGCGAATCCGATCAGGGCAAGCGCCACCGCGCCCGCGGCGAAGGCGTAAGTCCGTTTCGGCGATTTCGCTGACACCCTTACAGACGGATGCGCCGTCGTCGGCGCCATTCCACCGCTCGGCGTGGTCAGTGCATCCAGCTCGTGCACCACCTCCGCCGCCGACTGCGGCCTGTCGGCCGGCCGCTTCTCCAGGCACCACATCACGAGATTCGCAAGCATCGGCGGGATCGAAGGGCGCCGGCGCGTCACGTGGTCCGGGCTTTCTGTCACCTGCGCCGCGAGCATCGCCTGCGGGGAGCGTCCCGAGAAAGGAGTGCTGCCACTCAGCATCTCGTACGCCAGCACGCCGAGCGCGTAGATGTCGGCGCGGTGATCCGTGTTCGGATCCGCAGTCGCCTGCTCGGGCGCCATATACGCTGGTGTGCCCAAAGCCACACCGAGCGATGTGAGACTCGCGCCGCCGCTCGATGCGCTTACCGCCTTCGCGACGCCAAAATCAGTCACCATCGCGGAGCCGCCCGAGATCAGCACGTTCTCAGGCTTTATGTCGCGATGCACCACGTTGTTTTCGTGCGCGTACGACAGCGCGGACGCGACCTCGCGCAGCACCCGCACCGATTCGGACACGGGGAGCTCGCCGCCGCGCGCGAGTTTCGCGCGCAGCGATTCGCCCTTGACGAAGGGCATGGTGAAGTACGGCAGCCCCTCGGTCTCACCCGCGGCGAGCAGCTGCACTATGTGCGGATGCTGCAGCTGCGCAGCCATCTGGATCTCGCGCCGGAACCGGTCGATGTTGACGGCCGCCGCCATGTCGGGCGGCAGGACCTTCACCACAACCTTTCTCCCAAGCGCTGCTTCGTGCGCAACGAACACGCGCGACATGCCGCCACCGCCGAGCTCCTGCTCGAGGATGAGGCTGTCGCCCAGCGTTCGCTGCAGCTGTTCGCGGAGATCCGTCATGCGCTCGCCGTGCCCGGTTTCGTGGACTTCATCAGGCACCACTATACACGTCGGGGAGGACCGGCGAAATCAGCTTCGCCGCCGATCCAGTTGATGCAGGCGTGATTCGCCGCTGGCCATATCGTGCCGCTCGAGCTGAATCGTGACATGCTCGATGCCGAACGACTTCATCTCGGCCTGCGCCTGCTCGAGAACCGGCTGGTGACGCTCAGGGTCGTTCACGACTGCGTGCGCGCTCATCGCGACCATCCCGGAGCTCACTGACCACACGTGCAGGTCGTGCAGCGACTCCAGCCCCGGAATAGCCTCCAGCCTGGCCCTGACCTCCGCCGGGACAATGTGGGCGGGCGCGGACTCCAGCAGCACGTCCACGGACTCGCGCACGAGATTCCACGCGCCGCGAATTATGAGCGCGGTCGTCAGAAGCGACGCCAATGGATCCGCGGCGAGCCAACCGGTTTTCCATATCACAAGCGCCGCTACCACCGTGCCGACGGAAGCGAGCAGATCGCCAAGCACATGGAGGTACGCACCCCGCACATTGAGGCTGGATCCCGAAGCAGGGTGCAGCA
Source organism: Gemmatimonadaceae bacterium (assembly GCA_035527035.1). Taxonomy (GTDB): domain Bacteria; phylum Gemmatimonadota; class Gemmatimonadetes; order Gemmatimonadales; family Gemmatimonadaceae; genus JACDCY01. The sequence goes on from DATLBG010000082.1 coordinate 8,863, forward strand.
CCCGCGCGGCCGCGAGATTGGCGATCAGCCCCATGACAGCGATGATCAACATGACGCGCCCCGTGATCGGCTCCGGATCGTTGAACCGGGCGACCGACTCCCAGATAATCCACGCCGAAAGCAGGAGCAGGGTGACGCCATTGATGAGCGCGGCCAAAATCTCCCAGCGCAGATATCCGTAGGTCCGGCGCGACGTGCGGGGGAGGTGCGCGAACCACGCGACAAACAGCGACAGCCCCAACGCTGCCACGTCCGTGAGCATGTGCCCGGCGTCGGCAAGCAGCGCGATCGAGTTGCTCACGATCCCGCCGATGACTTCGGCGATAAGCAGCGTGGCAGTTATCGCGAGGGCAAGCCTCAACCGCGCCGAATCCCCGCTCCCGTGGTGGTGCCCGCCGTGCCCCATTCGCTTCAGCTGCCTCCTGGACGCCTTTATTAGGTGGTTACGCGGCAGTAAGTTGCAGCCGTGCTTGGAAGGCTGTCGGCCATCGTTGCACTCGTGCTCCTGAACGGATTCTTCGTCGGCGCCGAGTTCGCCCTAGTGCGCTCGCGCCGCAACCGGCTGGAGGCGATGGTTCGCACCGGTGACCGCCTGGCCAGGGTGGCGCTCCGCGCATCCTCAAATATCTCCGGCCTCCTTCCGGCGAGCCAGCTTGGCGTGACTCTCTCCAGCCTGGCGCTCGGCTGGGTCGCGCAATCCACGATGACCGACGTCTTCGCGCGGCTGCCCGCCGGTGTGGAGATCCCTGCCCGCGTCACGATCGCGGCCATCATCGCCTTCGCCATCGCGAGCTACGTGCACGTCGTCTTCGGCGAGCTGGTGCCGAAAGCGGCGGCGCTCAACCACCCGGAAAAGATCGCGAAGTGGCTCGTGCCGCCGCTCGTGCTGTTCGCGTCGCTGTCGCGCCCGCTGGTGTGGGTGATAAACCGCACCTCCAACTTCATGCTGCGGTTGTTCGGGCTGCACGCGCTCCCCGGCGAGGACAGCGTCCATTCGCCGGACGAGCTGCGCATCCTCGTCGAGCAGGCGCAGGAGGGCGGCGCGATCGAGGCGCAGGACGCCGACATGATAGACGCCGTGCTGGAGTTCTCGGAAAAAAACGCGAGCGACGTGATGACCCCGCGCACCGAGGTCGCGGCGTTCGCGGTGGACGCGTCGCTGGACGACGTGCTCGCGACGGTCGAGGACAAGGGCTACTCGAGATACCCCGTGTACGAGGACAGCATCGACAACATTGTCGGGCTCATCCTCACCAAGGACATCCTCATCGAGGCAGTGCGCCGCCGCAACGCTTTCTCGCTGCAGGCGGTGATGCGTCCGGTGCACATGGTCCCCGGCTCGCGCGAAGTCGAGGACGTGCTCGCGGACTTCAAGCGGCTGAAGGAGCACATGGCGGTGGTGCTCGACGAGTTCGGCGGGACGGCGGGAGTCGTCACGATGGAAGACTTGCTCGAGGAGATCGTGGGCGAGATCCTCGACGAATACGACGATCCCGCGGAGAAGCCCGTAGAGACGCGCGGCGGGGAAACGCTGATTCCCGGCAGCACGCACATCAGCGATTTGAACGAGCGCTTCGCCCTCGAAGTGCCGGACGAGGATTACACGACGATCGGAGGCTACGTCTTCGGGACGCTTGGCAGGCTTCCCGCCCCCGGCGACCATGTCACCGCGGGGGGCGCAGTCTTCACCGTGCGGGAGATGGACGGCCGCCGGATCGAGACTCTGGCTGTGGACCTCCATTCGCTCGGCGACCGCCGCTCGCGCGAGCGCGATGAGCCAGTGTCGCGCACAGCAGCAGCGCCTGGATGAAGCTCGACGGGTCCGCGATGCCGCGGCCCGCGATGTCCAGCGCAGTTCCATGATCGGGTGACGTGCGCGGGAATGGCAATCCCAGCGTCACGTTCACCGCGGAGCCGAACGAGGCGACCTTGATCGCGGTCATTCCGACATCGTGATACGGAGCGATCACCGCGTCGAACTCTCCCTTCAGCGCCCGCACAAACACCGTGTCCGCGGGAAACGGCCCGCTGATCCCAGCGGCCCGAGCGGCGGGGGCGAGTATGTCTTCATCCTCTTCCCCGAATCTGCGCCCGTCGCCGCCATGCGGATTCAGCGCGCACAGAGCAATGCGCGGACTCGTTACAGAGAACCAGTCTATAAGTCCCGCGCGCGTGATCGCCCCCGCTCGAGTGATACTCTCCGCCGTAACCGCGGCAGGTACTTCACGCAGCGGGAGATGCGTCGTGGCGAGCACTACACGCAGCGGATTGCTTTCGGCGGTGGACGTCAGCATCATCGCCACATCGCTGCCCGTAAGCGCGCCCAACATCTCCGTGTGGCCCGGGTAGTCGAACCCGCCGGCGAGCAGAGCAGCCTTGTCTATCGGGGCGGTGACGATCCCATCTACTTCTCCCGCTAGGGCGAGAGCCACTGCTCGTTCTATGGCCGCCCCGCTCAAAGCCCCGGCCAGAGCGAAGCCTTCACGGGGTTTCCATTCACCTACAACCTGATCCAACTCGAGACCCACACCCTCGGGACCTATGACTCTAAAGTCGCAGCGCTCGACGACACGCGGGTCGTCGAGCGCTCTGCGTATTATCTCCGGGCCGATGCCGCGCGGATCACCCGCGGTTACAGCCAGCCGCGGACGCACCTACAATCGAAGCGACACGAAGGTCTCCCGACGCAGGGAGTCCAGCAGCGCGCGCGTGGCGCGCTCGGCGATGAGCTGCTGCCTGATCTGCTCGCGAACGTCCGCGACGCTGTACTCGCCCCCCTCGGTCGCGGTGACGACCTCGAGGATGGCGAACTTGACCGTCGCATCCGCGCCGAGCTGGAACGGATCCGTGATCGCTCCGGCCGCCTTGCCGGCGATCGCCGAGCGATACGAAGCCGGCAGCGAATCCCTCGGGTATGGCTGCAGGATGCCGCGCTCTTCCGTCTGGTCGTGGTGACGCTGCACCAGCTGCTCGAAGTCGGCTCCGCGGCGCCACTGAGCGGCGACGCTGTCGGCCTCGATCCGCGCGCGCGTTACGTCGGCTGAGTCTACCTGCGGCCGGATCAGGATGTGGCGCGCCTTCACCTCCGCCGGCTGAATCCTGTCCACGCGGATGATGTGGTAGCCGAACGCGGTCTCCACGATCGGGCTGACCCGTCCAGGCGGGAGCGTAAAGATCGCGCGCTCGAACTCGGCGACGAGCCCCGAGCCGCGCCTGTTCCACCCGATGTCACCGCCCAGCTCCCTGCTGGCGGGATCCATGGATTCACGCCGCGCGATCTGCTCGAAATCGCCCCCAGCCCTGATCTCGGCCAGCAGCGAATCGGCTTTCGCCCGGGCGCGCGCCTTGGACGCGTCCGATGGCTTGGGCGCGACGACAATCTGGCGGAAGGTCACGGCGGCCGGACGCTGGCGCAGCCGCTCGCGGCTCGTCTCGAACGCCGCGTCTATCTCGGCTTCGGTGACGGTCGCGGGACGCAGCCGCTTGCGCAGCTCCTCGAACGTGCGCTGCTGCAGAATCTGACGCCTCACCTGCTCGACGAGCGTGCGCCGATACTCTTCCGGCGTGCCGAACCCCGCGTCGCGCAGCTCACGACGGTATTCCACGTCGCTGGGGAACTGCTCGCGGATCCGCCGAATCTGATCTTCCACCTGCGGCGTCGCGTCCGCCTCGGTGACTTCGACCTTGAGCTGCACCGCCTTCTGCACGAGGATCTCGGCGTCGATCAGCTCGTCGAGCGTCTCCCGCGCGATGGCCATCTGGCCCGCGGAGTCGGCCGGGAACGCGAGTCCCTGCGCCCGCTTCTGATTGACCGCGACGAGAACGTCGCTCCACAGGATCGGCGCCGAGCCGACGATCGCGACGATGCGATCGACCGGCAGCGACGTGCCCGGTTGCTGGGCCACGGCCGCCGGAGCCTGGCCGGCCGACGTCGCCGGCGAAACCAACGACGCGGTGGCGAGCACGATCACCGATAGCTGAAAGATTTTCCTAGTCATCCTACGATCAGTGGTTGTAGTTGGCGCGCAGCACGCAGCGCGCAGCACGCAGCACGGTGTCTGCTACCCCGTGGCTCGAAGGCTGTTCGGTCACGGTGTGGATGGCACCGGCGCGGGTCTCGGCTGCATCTGCGCGCCGCCCGGCGCGCCGGGCATCGGGACCGCGGAGGGCGGCTGTTGCGAGGTGCGCGTCGAATCCATCGACGCGCGGACCCGGAT
>DATLBG010000083.1:0-6420 GCA_035527035.1 Gemmatimonadaceae bacterium
GCGTACGCCGCGGACCCGAAGCCGAGCAGCGGAACCAGCGCCCCCGCCGCAATGAAGATCGGCGCTGCCGTTATCGCGACGCCGAGGACCGCAGCTCCGCCCGCCGCGACGACTCCCATTCCAACGAGCGCCGAGGCCCCGCGGACGCGAGCGGTCCGGCTCGGCGTGAGATCGGCGTCCATGCGCACGTGGGTCCGGCCCGTCGCAACCTCGGAGACTGTCGCGGCCACGCACGACGCGCGGCAGAGATCGAACCCGCGGCCCTGGACGTTCACCGATTTCTTGATCCCGCTCCACAGTCCGCGCGCCGGCTCCCACACGACCCGCTCGCCGAACCGCCGCTGAACCTGCAGGCATTCCTTGCCGATCATCCACGTGTCGAGCGCGGCGAGGATCTCGGATGGATTGCCGGTCACGGTGCGCGAGCCGTACGCGGTCCGCGGGCCGGCGACCTTCGCGACGAGCCCGCCTTCCTCCATGAGCGCGATGCGGGTGCGCTCCTCGGCCAGCGCCTGGCGCAGAACTCCGGGTGAGAGGCCGACTTCCTTGCCGATCTCGATGATGTCGGCTTCGGAGATAGACTCGCTCGTTTCGCCGACAGCTCCCGCCAGCTGGATCTCGGCGGCGCGGGCGAGGACACGGTCGAGCGCGGCTCTGTCCAGGGTGCGACCGACAAGCGCTGTCGATTTAGGGTCAGACGGCATGGTGAACGAAATCTACGGAGCGCATGAAGAATCCGAGGATGTTGCCAGGGAATCCAAGAGGTGAGAGGCCAGAAACCAGATGACAGACGCCAGACGTTCTGGCTTCTCTACTCTGGCTTCTGGCTTCTCACCTCTTGGATTCCGGTTCCCCTCGCTCGGCCCTAAATGCCCCCGAGCACTACATCCAACTGCCTCGTCAGCGCCGTCCGAATCGCCTCCGGCAGCGGAAACACCGTCGCCAGCGTCGTTTGCGGATTCGTCCCCGGCTGCCTGTTCGCCGAGCGCAGGTAGTACCTCGCGTACCCGTCAGCCAACGACGGGATCGTCTTCTGAAGCAGCATCAACCCTCCGCGCACTGCCGCCGAGCTGATGTACCGGTCCCCCGCGCCGTCGCGCTCCTCGGTGGGCGTGATGTTGTCGGCCACCGCGGTATTCGCGGCCGCGAACATCAGCTCGTGCACGATCACGAAGATCGCGTCCACGGCGTTGGCTTCGCTCGCCGGGAACGTCACCGCGGTCAGCGTGTTGTTGCGGCCCGCGGACATCGTCCGGCCTTCGCCGTTGAGCGGCAGCGACAGATACACCGACCCTCCGCCCTGCTGGCTGTTGTTCATGTACGTCATGAGCGCCGGGCGGTGCTCCCGCCACAGATCGTCAACGCGCCGCATGACCAGCGCGCGGTTCGCCTGCTCGCGGATCCAGTAGTCGTGATAGAAGCGCGTGGATTCCTCCTGCAATCCCTGCCAGAACAGTCGGAGCCAGTCGCGGTCGGGTCCGGTCGGGAAGTACCGCGCCAGCAGCGCGATCGCGTTCGATTCTTCCTGCGAAGAAGCGCGTCGCGGATCGCCCTCGGCGCGAATGAAAGCGTTGAGCGCACCGCGCATGGACTCGGGCGAGTCGAACTGCAGCGGGAGGAAGTGCGCGTTGCCGAGGCCCGGGTTGATCACGAAGCGCGCGCGCAGCGGCGCCATGTTCGCGTCGAGCTGCGTGGAGATGTTGGCGCGCGTGCGCATCGCCTGCATCTCCGACTTGTAGCCGCGCCGGAACAGCGGGACGAGGGACGTGTCGTCCTGAATCATCGCGTAGCCGTGGAGCCAGAGGTCGAGATGCTCGCGCGTGAGGATCGGCCATGTCATTGTCGCCGAGACCGTCTGGTCGGCGGGGCCGGATCGTCCGTCGTCGGGGAGCGCAGTGGTTCCGGCGGAGGCGCACGCGGTGATTCCCGCGGCGACGAAGAGGAGCAGCGAAGAGCGAATGAGCTTGGGCATTGTATGATCCTGGTTGGTCATCACGCGTTGGGGCGGCCGCAGCCGATGCAGTATTTCCATCCACGCTCCATCTCGGCGCCGCATGCGGGGCACTGGTTGAGCGACAGGTTCTGGCCGCAGTGCGGGCAGAACGTCACGCTTTTTCCTTCGGGAAGCGTGCCGCTGCAATAGCGGCAGCCCTGCGGCGCGTTGAGCTCGCTGCCTGACGCGACGCCCGCGACGCCCACAAGAGCCGGGGGCTTTGCGGGACGGGACGCCGGAGGCGGGCTATCGCCCTGCACGCGCTTGTCGAGCGTCGCCGTGTCCGAGATCGCGGCGGTTGCCGCGACACCGGGCGGAGGCGGAGGTGCAGCCGGCCGTTGCGCGGCTGGTGTGCGCATGCGGCTGGCCTGCTTCTCGAGCGCGTCGGGTGCGATGGAGATCTGGGTCGTGCCGAACTCGCGGAACGCGCCGGTGTCGGGGTTCTGCGAGGCGATCTCTTTCTTCAGTGAGTCCTGCATCGCGTCGTCGCCCACGATGTATCCGCGCTCGCCGGAGAGAAGGCGCATCACCGCGCTCTCGTAATCCTGATTCGTCTCTATCCCCAGCTCGCGCCGGTTGTGGCGGTACGGGATCAGCTGCTCGTACAGCTCGGCGACGGTGAACGGGAGCCCGAGCTGGTCGGGCGACCGCGACCTGATGTTCTGCACTAGACGCTGAAAGACACGATCGAGATCATCCATTGCGCGTTCCCTTGAATGTTGCCGCGGTCGGAAATGGCGCGACCGCGCCGAGTGCTTTTACGCCGGGCTTCTTTCCCGCCATCCACTCGTCGAAGGCCGAGCGCTGCAAGCCATCGGAGCTCGATTGCTCGCCAGCGGCCCTGAACGCCAGGTAGTTGGCGTACTCGTTCTGCGGGTGGCCGTCGTGCCCCCGCACCCACTTCCATTGCACATCGTGTGCACGGACGGCTTCATCCGCTTGTTTCCAGAGCTCGAGATTGAGGATGACCCCCGTTTTCCGGGTCCAGCCGCGGGCTTTCCAGCCGTGGACCCAGTTGGACATCCCCTCGATGATGTACTTGGAGTCGGAGATGAAGAGGACGTTGAAGCTGCGGCCCCGGGTGGAGATGCCATTGAAGGCCTCGATGACCGACCGGAGGGCCATCCGGTTGTTGGTGGTCGCGGGCTCCGAGATCCAGTAGTCCCAGCGTTTGAGGCTGCCGGACCGGGCGCTCATCCATTCGATGACGCCGGCCGCTCCGCCCGGATTTTCGCCTTCGCGGCCGTTTCCGAGGCAGGACTCGTCGGCGTAGATGGCGAGCAGCTCGCGCGGATCGGGGTGTGGCCCGGTCACCAGACGACCTCGAACGAATCGATCTCGTCGAGGAAGAACTTCATGATCTCGCCGGTGGTGGGATGCATCACGTGCAGCCGCTCGCGCGCGCCGGTTCCGTCGAGGCGCTGCGGGATGACGGAGAACTCGCTGCCGCGGCGGCGTATGACTACGCGCCGGGCGTCGAGGACGGCGCGCTCGAGGGCGTCGTATTGGTTGGGGGTGAAGTTCGGCACTGGAAAAAAGGTATCAGGTATCAGGTATCAGGAAGGACGGCGGTTCCTGATACCTGATACCCGCTATCCATGGCCGGGCTCACTCCAGAGTTTCAAAAGTCGCGTGAGCACATTGGTCGCGGTCTCAATTTCGCTGATGTCTACGTACTCCTCAGCCGCGTGCGCCAGCGCAATGTCGCCCGGGCCGAAGCAGATCGCGGGGATGCCGGCTTCGTTGAACAGCGCGGCGTCGGTCCAGGCCGTGAAGCCTTCGATCCTCTGCTCGATGCCTTCGTCGCGGATCGCCGCCGCGAGAGTACGGACGATCGGCGCGGATTCGTGCACGTTGCTCGGGAGCTGATGCGTCCTGAGCGAGATCGTCGCGGACACGTTCGGAGTGCGGGACGAGATGTGCTCCAGCGCGGCTTCGATCTCCGCGAATCCCGTCACGGCGTCGCCCGGAAGAGTGCGCCGCTCCACGGACAGGACGCACGAGTCCGGATAGGTGGACATGCCGGTGCCGCCGTGGATCAGCGACGCGTGCAGCGAGGCATGGCCGAGCAGCGGGTGGTTCCGGTGCGCGAGGACTTTTGTGTTGAAGGTATGGAGCTCGGCGAGCAGCAGCCCCGCGTGGGTGATCGCGTCCACGCCCACGTCGTACCGGCTGCCGTGCGCGGCGACGCCCTTGAACTCGATGTCAATCCAGGAGAAGCCGCGGTGCGCGGGCGCGATCGCGAGCCGGGTGGGCTCGGTGATGATCGCGGCGTCCGCGGTGACGCCGCTCTTCAGCAGCTCGCGCGTGCCGATGCTCTCGTACTCTTCGTCGCATACGGCGGCGATGACGATGCGCAGGTCGTCGCCTGCGTCGCGCGAGCGCGCGGCGGCGGCGCACATGGAGGCGATCCCGCCTTTCATGTCGGAGGAGCCGCGGCCATAAATGCGGCCGTTGGTCATGGCGGCGTCGAAGGGCGGATGCGTCATCCCTTCCGTGCCGACGACATCGAGATGGCCGTTGAGGATGATCGAGCGCGGGCCGTTGCCGCTCGTGGCGACGACGTTCGGCCTACCCGGCGCGGCCTCGATTATCCGGCTGTCGAACCCCCACGCGCGCAACGTGCTGTCGAGGAACTCCGCCGCTTCAATCTCGCCGGCGCCGCCGGGCGTGAGCGTGGGATTCACGGAATCGATCCGCACGAGCGCCTGCGCCAGCGCGACGGCGTCGCCGCGCGCGGGAAGAGGTCTGGCAGTCACTCTGCCGCCGCGAAGATGAGAAAATCTATGGGCGGAGGCTGGTGGCCCGTCTGCCTTAGGAGACTCGCGATCTGGCCGCGGTGATACGAGGAGTGATTGAGCAGGTGTTGCATCGTGTCGGCGAGCGGGCGTTCCAAGCCGCGGACCACCTTGGTCTCTCGCAGGCGCTCGGGTGTCAGCGACGCGGCGAGCGCGCGCTGGTCTCCCGCGATCTTCGTCCAGAGCTTTTCGATAGCGGCGACGTCGGGAAACTCATCTCTGGAGAACTCGCGCTCGTAGGGCTCATCGAGCCAGAACTGCAGCCAGCGCCATTCGCCGCTCACGAGATGCACCAGTGTGCCGTGAACGCTGGTGAAGCTGGTGCGAAGATCGCGGTGGAGATCCTCGGAGCTGAGGCCGCGGACAGCCTCAATGATGTGCCCGTTCGCCCACGTGTTGAAGGCGAACAATCTCCGCGCGTAATCAGGACTCAGCCCGGGCCCGGTCACGCGACATAAGCTACCTCGGTTGCCCGCTCGTGTTACCTCCCCCGGGAGCGGGAACGGGAGAGCCGCTCAGCGCCGCGAGGCTTTTTTGGCGGCGGGCTTCTTCGTGGCGGTCTTGGCCGCGGGCTTCTTCGCCGCCGGCTTCCTGGCGGGCGCCGCTTTCTTCGCGGCGGGCTTCGCCTTCGGCGCAACGTGCTTGGCGGCCGGCTTCGCGCTCGAGGGCTTCGCGGGCGCCGACGAACGCGATGTCGCGGCCGGCTTGCGCTTGCCATGATGCTCTTCGACTTCGCGGATGAGCTTGTCGGCTTCTTCCTGCGTCATCTGCCCGCGGCGCACCATGTACTGCACGAGGTCGCGCGCGCTCTCGGCGACGAAACCGGTAAGGCCCGCGGCCGCGCCGACCACGTCCTTCATCGCAGCGGCCATCTTGCTGCCGGCCTCGAGACTGATCTCCTGCGCCTTGGCCGTCATCTCCGCGACGGTGTCGCGCACATCCTGCCCGCGATGTCCTGGGCTGCGACGCGGCGGAACTCCCGGCGCGCCCGGCGTTCCTGGAGTGGCCGGGGTGCCGGCGGCGGGGACTACTGGCGGCGTTGGAGCGGAGGCTTTCTCAGCCATTCCTTTATAGAAGGGGCAGTGACTGGTGACTAGTGACTGGTGACTAGTAACGGCCAACCGCGGTGAGCGTGCTCAAGCGCGCGTAAGTTTATGTCGCTACACAAGCTACGCAAGTGACTCAACAGCCTTTGTGGAGTAGCCCTAAAACGGAGGAAATGAGCACTAAATAAAGCCACTAAACGAACAGTACTCCACCACAACAGCGACAATATAGGCATAAATCATCACTTTTACGTTGTTTTCGACGCCCACTCTGTCGAAGGAATCTTCCGGTACTTTTCGAGATAGGTCAACATCGTTCGCAGCTAGACGGCTTGGAGCTAGAAAGCTTGCAGCTATTAGCTATTCCGTTCTCCGTTGCCTTTCGCCCGTTCTCTGTTGCGGCCCCCTCGTCACTTTCGTCATCAAGTGTGTCCCGCGCTGGCGCATCCCGTCTTTCAGCTACTCCCCCGCCGCGTTACACTAGCGTCGTGGACCAAACCACCGTCGAAACCCACCAGCCGCAGTTCGAGGATCCCGACACCGCGATAATCGCCCGCGTCCTCGACGGTTCGAAGGACGCTTT
>DATLBG010000084.1:0-11174 GCA_035527035.1 Gemmatimonadaceae bacterium
GCTCGGATCGACGACGGGAGCGTTTTCCCGATCCAGACGCGCGACGTATTCCCTGACCTCGGGAGAATCCGGCGCCGCGTCGAATGGGAGGTTGTCCAAGGCGGTCACGTTGCCCGCGGTATCGGTGAGCACCATCGGCACGCCGGCTTCGCGAATGTGCGCGGCGAGATCGAGCAGCGCCGCGTTGGCCGCGTCCGGATTCGTGTCGTTCAGCGCGTCGTACACGCGGGCGTACATCAGTCCGACCCGGGAGGCCTCGCGGCTGAGGTCGCGCACCACCGTTCGCGTGTACGCCACGTACCACGTGAGCAGCGCGAGCACTCCAACGATGGCGAGCATTGCCGGAGCGCTGCGCCGCATCGTCTATGTCAGCCGGTCAGTCTTGGCGTACGAGCGGAGCGCTTCCGGCAGCAGCACGCTGCCGTCCGGCTGTTGCCCGTTCTCCAGAAGCGCGGCGATGATGCGCGGGAGCGCTACCCCGGAGCCGTTCAGCGTGTGCACGAAGCGCGGCTTGCCGCCGTCGGCGGGCCGGTACCGGATGTCCGCGCGCCTCGCCTGGAAGTCGGTGAAGTTGCTGCACGACGACACCTCGAGCCACTTGCCGACACCGGCGGCGAAAACCTCGAGATCGTACGTCTTGGCGCTGGCGAACCCGGTGTCGCCCGCGGCGAGCAGCACGACGCGATATGGCAGCTCGAGCAGCTGCAGCACGCGCTCGGCGTGTCCTGTGAGAAGCTCGAGCTCGTCCGCCGAACGCTCGGGCACGGCGTACCGGACCAGCTCGACCTTGTCGAACTCATGCACGCGAAGCAGGCCGCGCGTGTCCTTGCCGTGCGAGCCCGCTTCGCGCCGGAAGCACGGCGAGTACGCGGCGAATCCCCTCGGAAGGTCGGCCTCCGGGAGAATCTCCCCGCGATAGAGATTCGTGAGTGGGACCTCGGCGGTGGGAATTAGGAAGAGATCGTCCGAGCTGAGCCCGTACATGTCCTCCTCGAATTTCGGCAGCTGGGACGTTCCGGTCATCGCGTCGCGATTCGCGAGGACGGGCACCCAGGTCTCCTCGTACCCGTGCTCGGTCGTGTGGAGATCGAGCATGAGATTCAACAGCGACCGGACGAGTCTTGCCCCGGCGCCGCGGAAGACTATGAACCCCGAGCCGGCGACCTTTGCTCCGCGCGGCAAGTCGAGCAGCCCCATCTTCTCGCCGATCTCCCAGTGCGGCACGGCTTCATCCGTGCCGCGAGGCGATCCCCATTCGCGGACGATCTTGTTACCCGCCTCGCCGCCTTCGGGCACGTCGGCCAGCGTGGCGTTCGGCAGTTGCAGCAGAAGGGAGTCGAGCTCGCCCTGCGACGCGGCGAGCTCGTCCTCGAGTCTGGATATCTCGTCGCCGAGCGAGCGGGAGCGCGCCTGCGCTTCGTCCGCGTTTTCACCCGCTTTCTTCTTGCGCGCGACTTCCTGGCTCAGCGCGTTGCGCGCGGCCTTCCGCTCTTCTACCGCCTGGATCGTCGCGCGGCGGTCCCTGTCCAGCTCGACAGCCCGGTCGATGGTCGGCGCCAGCGATTCTTCCTGCCCACGGCGGCGCATCGCCGCGCGCAGCTCACCGGCCTGCTCGCGCAGCGCGCGAAGGTCGTGCATTCAGTTCTTGGGAAGGCCCGGGGCGAAGGAGCGGAAGCCGCAATTCGGGTTCGACACGATGCGGAACCAGATCGCGTTGGTGCCCGTCGATACGCTGTCCACGACGACCTTGGAATAGACGTTCGGCGAGATAGAGTACGTGCAGATGTCGCCGCTGCGGTTACGCTTGGCCTCGATCACCGCCACTTCCCCGACGGCGAGAACCAGCGGCGCGCCCGCCTCGTAGAGACCCGTGGGAGCGCTCTCCACGCTCTCGAACGTGCCGGCAACCTTACGAAGTCCCACTTCATTCACGCCGGTCAGCGGCTGCACGATCAGCTTCACCGGATAGAGCACGACGCGGCGCTGGGCGTCGAGATCGAACGCGACGTCGAAATTCCCGCTCGGACCGATTGGTGTCACCGTATTTAGCGCGGTGTTGAGCGCCGTCGGCGTCGTCGCCGACGATCCCGTCAGCGGGAAAACGCTGAGCGTGTCGAAGCTGGTCGCGGCCGTCGCCTCGAGACCGGTGACCTCGCCGCACGCGGCGGCGCCCCCGATGACGGCAGCGAGCCCGAAGGCGGAAAAAAGCGCGCCCATGCGGGCACGGGTAGCGCGCGAAACGCGGCGCGGCGGGAAATTAGAAACGGTGGACAGGTATGGCTCCGGTTGAAGGTTGTATTGTATTGCCCAAGTCACGGCACTTCAAGCGATTGCAATTCATTCGAAGGGCGAGTCCGCGGGCTCTCGCTTGCTGTTAGTTTTTGGCTGTCGGCCGTCGCTTGCCAAAGCCGTCCGACTCACCTCTTCCATTAGACACCGATGCTCTCGTCTTCGCCGCGGCTTCAGCTCACATGACGCTCGACACCGCCGCGAAGCACCGGATCCTGATTGCAGACGACGAGCCGCACATCGGACGGATCATTCAGATGAAGCTGGAACAGGGCCCTTTCGAGGTCCTGCTCGCCGAAGACGGCGAGGCCGCGCTCGACGCAATCGAGAGGGAGCCCGACATTGCCCTGGTTGTGCTCGATCTCATGATGCCGAAGCTGAGCGGGTTGGACGTGCTGTCCCGACTCCGGGCCCACGACGCCACGAAGACCCTGCCCACTATCATCCTCACCGCGGCCGGCGAGGAGGATCAGCAGCGCAATGCCATGCGGCTGGGCGCAACCGAATTTCTTACGAAGCCGTTCAGCCCGAAGAAGCTGTACACCATGGTGGCGCAGCTGCTCGGCGTGCCCGTCGCCCCCGGGGCAACCGGCGAGCATCTCGCGCAGGACAAGGGCTGATGCCCGACCTGCGGAAGTCGGGCGGGCCGGCGACCCGCTGGGCCGTCGTGCTGGCCGGCGGGATAGGATCCCGCTTCTGGCCGCTGAGCACCCCCGACCGTCCCAAGCAGCTGTTGCCACTGGTAGATCGGGAGCCGCTCATCGCCAATGCGGTGCGGCGTCTCGCGCCCGTGGCGCAGCCGGTGAACACGCTGGTGCTGACGAACTCGGAGCTCCGAGACGCCATGGCGCGAGCGCTTCCCGGAATCCCTTCGGAGAACGTGATCGCGGAGCCGCGACCCAGCGGAACGGCGGCGGCGCTGACGTGGGCGGCATCCGAGATCGTCGCTCGCGAGACTGCCGCGGGCAGGAGTTCGAATGGGGTGATGATCTGCATTCACGCGGACTGGTCCATTCGTGACGACGCGGCCTTCACCGCCGCGCTGCAGCAGGCCGCGGATCTGGCCGAGGCCAAGAGCGCGCTGGTGACGGTCGGAATAGTCCCCACGCGCCCCGACACCGGCTTCGGGTACATCGAGCCCGGCGCAGCCGCCGGCGCGGGCTTTCGTGTGAGACGATTCATTGAGAAGCCCGACCGCGAGGGCGCGAAGCTGCTGGTGTCGTCGGGGGCGCTGTGGAACTCCGGGATATTCTGCTGGCGCGCCGCCGATTTCCTGAACGAGGTCCGGCGACACACGCCGGAGATCGCGCCCGCCCTCGAGCGGCACGCCGGCGCGCGCGGCCGGTCGCGCGAGGAGTTTTTCGCGTTCGTCAAATCTATTTCCGTTGACGTCGGGGTTCTCGAGCGCAGCGCGAACATTCTCGTCGTCCGCGGAGAGTTCGGGTGGGACGACGTGGGCACGTGGGGCGCCCTGCTGCGCGCCCGCGCTCCCGATAACGCCGGCAACGTCGCGCAGGGCCGCACTCATCTGCTGGAATCGACCAACAACGTCGTCCACGCCGAAGGCGGATCCATAGTGCTGTACGGCGTGCGGGATCTCGTCGTCGTGAGCCGACCGGGACTCACCCTCGTGACGACGGTGGAAAAGTCGGAAGACCTCAAGACCCTCGTCGATTCCCTTCCCGCGGAGATCAAGGCCGGCGCATGAGCCAGTTCTATCTGTACGACGACGCGGCAGCGCGCGCCTTCGAGCCGCTCGCGTTGACGCGGCCTGCCAGCGAGCTGCGCGCTGGCGCCGAGCTCATCCGCAGGCGCTGGGAGCGCGCGTTCGGCCTGCCGGCGACGGGATTCATCGGCGCGCCCCACCTCGCTGCATTCACGGAGCCCGGATCGCCGATCTCCGTGTGCTCGGACAGCGACGTCGTGCCCGGAACGATCATCGCGAATTCACGCTTCGCGCCTTCCCTTCAGCCGGCGAAGATCGACCCCAAGACGAAGGTGTGGAAGAACGACGGCAAAGTCGTGGCGGTGCGCGTGAACTCGAGTCACCACGCGTCGCGTTTCGGCGAAGGACAGCTGTCGCTCGAGGAGATTGCACAGGAGCGAGGCAAGGCCGCGGAGATCCCGGGGCGCTGGATGGACAGCGTTTGGGATTTCATCGGAACGCTCGTGCAGCAGCTGCAGGAAGACATTCCCATTCTCGGCGCCGAGCTGGATACGAGTCCGCCACGCGACTGCGTCGTCATCGGCAAGCACCCGCTGTTCTGCGAGCCCGGCGCCAGGATCGAGCCGCACGTTGTCTTCGACCTGTCCGCGGGACCCGTCCTCGTGCGCGCCGGCGCCGAGATTTCGGCCTTCACGAGGATCACCGGACCCTGCTACATCGGCGAGGGCGCGGTAATAATCGGCGATCGCGTCTCAGCGAGCTCCATCGGCGAAGTGAGCAAGGTGCGCGGCGAAATCAGCAACACCATCGTGCTCGGGCACAGCAACAAGGGGCACACGGGGTTCCTCGGCCACTCCTACCTGGGCCGATGGGTGAACCTCGGCGCGGGCACGACGACGAGCAACATGAAGAACACGTACGGGTCCGTGCAGCTGAAGACGGCCGACGGGCTGCGCAACACGAAGCAGCAGTTCCTCGGAACCTTCTTCGGCGACTACGCCAAGACGGGCATCGGCACTATGCTCACCACCGGAACAATCGTCGGGGCAGGAGCGAACGTGTTCGGATCAGCCATGCCGCCCAAGTCGGTCCCGCCATTTGCATGGGGGGGCGATGACAGGTACGAGATCGAGAAGTTCCTTGAGGTGGCGGAGCGGATGATGGCGCGGCGGCATGTGGACATGCCGGAGGGGATGAAAGAGCTGCTCCGCGCTGCGTACAACAAGGTCAACTGAGAACGGAATAGCTAATAGCTACCGACTACCGAGCTGCAAGCTGATTAGCTGCAGGCGATTTTGACCTTCCATCGCGGCAGCAACAACTACCTCTTATTTCTTGTTGCGCGCCAGATTTATGTGGGCAATGTGGTGATCGCAGTGCCACGAGTACATCGCAACCAGCTGGTCGAGAGACATCGTGCCGTTCTCCGGGTGGTCGATCGTCTTCGCGAAGTCCGCGGGCTTCATCGATCGCAGCAGGTGCACCCAGCGGGCGTGCAGGGACTCAAGCAGCTTGAGTGACACCTCCACCGGCATCGTGCGCGCGTCGTCCAGCTCCGCCCACCTGGCTTCGTCGTACGCCTTGATGCGCGGGTGGTCTTCCGTGAGCGCGAGTCGAAACCGGGCGTAGGAATTCACGTGGCTGTCGGCCAGATGATGCACCACCTGCCGCAGCGTCCAGCTCCCTTCCCTGTACGTTGAATCGAGCTGGGCGTCCGGCATTCCACTCACCGCACGTCGCAAAGTTGCTGGCGCCGATTCGATCGTCTCGATGGCGGCCTGCCGCTCAGCACCCGTCAGACGCTCGGGCCGATTGAATTCTCCTATGGGGAAACGCGGGTTCGACACATGCTCTCCTTAGCGGTTGACGGGTCTCGGGATCGGCTGCGGCAGAGGCGTCGGATCGATCCGTGGCGGTGGTGGCTCGCGTAGAGCTCCGCGGTTGAACACACTGCGCCCGCCCAGGAACGTCGCGACGACGCTCGCCGAGAGAATCTCCCTGTCCGGCACGGTCATGATGTCGCGGTCCAGAACGGTAAAGTCGGCGAGCTTCCCGGTCTTGATGGAGCCGAGCAGCGATTCCTGAAAACCAGCGAACGCGGGCCAGATCGTCATCGCCTTGAGAGCCTCGGCCCGCGTCATCCGTTGCGCCGGATACCAGCCGCCGGGCGGGTACCCGCTCTCGTCTTGGCGCGTGACCGCGGCGTAGAAGGAGATCAGCGGGTTCAGCGACTCGACGGGCGAGTCGCTCCCGTTGGGGATGACGCCGCCGGAGCGCAGCAGGCTGCGCCAGGCATACGCACCGCGAATTCGCTGCGGACCCACGCGCTGTTCCGCCCAGCGCATGTCGCTTCGCTGATGGCTGCCCTGCATCGAAGGAATGACTCCGAGCCGGGCGAAACGTGGAATGTCGGACAGAGCGATTACCTGGGCGTGCTCGACCCGGAATCGATGATCGCGCGTCGGCCTCCGGCGAAGCCCCGCCTGGTACGCATCGAGCGCGATCCGGTTGCCGCGATCGCCGATGGCGTGCGTCGCGACCTGGAAGCCCGCCGCGAGAGCGCTGTGCACCAGACTCTGAATGCGCTCCGGCGGCGTCACGAGCAATCCGGTGTTACCCGGATCGTCCGAGTACGGCGCGAGCAGTGCGGCGCCGCGTGACCCCAATGCACCGTCGGCGTAAACCTTTACCGATCGAATCCACACTCGGTCCCCGTGGGCGCCGTTGACAGGGCCGCGGGCAAAGTAATGCCGCTCGTCGGCGGTGTCGGCGGAGATCATGACGTACGTTCGAAGGTCGAACATCCCCCGCATCGCAAGCGACTCGACCTCGTCGATCGTGCTGCGCGACGCGCCGGCGTCATGCACGCTCGTGAGTCCCCACCGGTGCGCCTCCGCGGCCGCCGCGAGCAGGCGTCGCCTGGTCTGCTCCGGCGTAGCGCGTGGAACTACGCGGCTGACGAGACCTTCGGCGTTATCTATGAACACCCCGGTCGGCGTGCCCGATGCGTCGCGCACGATCCGGCCGCCGGCCGGATCGGGCGTGGCCGCGGTTATCCCGGCGAGCTGCATCGCGCGCGCGTTAGCCAGCAGCGCGTGCCCGTCCACGCGGGTTATCGCCACCGGATGGTCGGGAATGGCGCGCGACAGCGCGTCATGCGTCGGAAAGTCCTTCACCGGCCACCGCGTCTGATCCCAGCCGCGCCCGAGGACCCATTCGCCGCGCGGGAGAGTCGCGGCCTGCTGCGCTGCACGCGCTACGACTTCTTCGTACGTCCGCGTCTCGTCGAGACGAACGCGCTCGAGCCCGGCCCCGATGCCGCCGAGGTGCGCGTGAGCGTCAGCGAAACCCGGATAAACGAACGCGCCCGGAAACTCCAGCGACCGCGTGTTCGGCCCGCGGTAGCGCTCGACGCCGCGGCGTGATCCTGCATATACGAACCGCCCGCTCGCGATCGCGACCGCTTCGACGTGCGATCCTCGCTCGGCGGTGTAAATGCGATCGGCTGTCACGATCATGTCCGCAGGCACCGGAGCTTGCGCGCCCGCGGAGGCCGCGAAGCAGACCGCGGCGATGATTGGTGCGAGTGTTCGTTTCATGATTGGCGGATGACTAGTTGCGGGCGCCCGCGCGCGCGGCGGCGACGATCTCCTTCACCTCGCGCAGTAGTGTCGGCCCGTGATATGGGATGCCGTCCTTGATCGTCCACTCGACGCCTCCGGTGCGGATGGCTCGACCGTCGCGGATCTCCTCGACGCCGGTCGGATACAGCACCTTCAGATTCGCGAGCGGATTCCCATTCACTACGATCAGATCGGCGAGGTAGCCCGCGCGAATGCGGCCCAGCCGGTGCTCTTCGCCCAGGATGCGCGCGTTGTTCCCGGTCGCGTGCTGGATGACCTGGATGGGATGGAAGCCGGCCTCTTCGTGCAGCTCGAGCTCGCGAATGAGGCCGAAGCCGTACATCTGGTAGATGAAGCCGGCGTCCTCGCCGGCGCCGATCAGTCCGCCGCGCCGCTCGAAGTCTTGCAGCGCGCGCATCCAGATGCGGTAGTTCTCGCGCCAGAACGTCTCATCCGTGGTGGTCCAGCCGAAAAAGTACGAG
This sequence comes from Gemmatimonadaceae bacterium, assembly GCA_035527035.1. GTDB lineage: Bacteria > Gemmatimonadota > Gemmatimonadetes > Gemmatimonadales > Gemmatimonadaceae > JACDCY01. Next base: position 8,061 of record DATLBG010000084.1, read on the forward strand.
CCGTGGTTGGCCGGGTCGGGCCGGAAGTACTGCTCCAGTGTCGGGTGCAGATAGTCGGCGAACCATGGCTGCGCCTGAGCGCGCTGGAGGTCGCGGCTCGCTTCGTAGATGACGAGCGTCGGCACCCACGCGACCTTCGCGGCGACCATCGAGTCGAGCACCATCGCGAGCCGCGCGGAATCCGCCTCGCGCCAGAGACGGCCCGCGTATCGAAAGCGATCCACCTCGTCGCGGTAGTCGTAGTCCGCGGGAAAGCCCTGCACTCCGCCTGGAATCGCGGCGTCCGGAATGCCGTACCAGTGCTCGATCGTAGTCGTTCCCAAGCGAATGTCGTCCCACGCGTTGGTTTCCTCCACGCCGGCGTGGTGCGCGACGCGAAGACCGACCTTGTGAGCCTCATCGAGCAGTGCCGCGAGAATGTCGCGGTCGACGCCCGTCGTCTTGATGCCGTCCACCCCAAGGGCTTTGAGCTCACGCACGCGCGCGCGGGCGAGCACCGGATTGGTGGGCGACGGAGGCGCGCCGAACAGTCCGTACACGTACAGCCGCGGGGCGACGATCTCGTTGCGCCTGCTCTGCTCGCGCAGCGCGATGGTTTTCTGCGTGGTGGAGCCGACGTCCCGCACCGTCGTGATTCCCGAGGCGAGCCACAGCTTGAACTCGTAGTCGAGCGGCTGCGCGACCCCGCCGCGCTCCTCCTGAACGTGGCCGTGTGCGTTGATCAGTCCGGGAAGCACGAACTTGCCCGTCGCATCGATCTCGGCGTCGGCGGCCGGACGGCGCGCCCTTCCCTCGCGCATCGCGACCGGATCGAGCCACACGACTTCCGCGATCGTGTTCCCCTGAATCACGATGTCAGCGGGCCCCGAAGCGGGCGTGCCGTTGCCGTTCACGATCGTGGCGTTGCGAATGGCCAGCCGGTTGTAACGCTGACCCGGGACGACCTGCGCCGCCGCCGGGTCGGCAGCGAGCGGAGCCAGCAGCGCCGCTGCTGCCAGGAGGACGCGCACCCGGGGCCGGAGGATCGGTGTGGTCATTTCGGGAAGTTATTCGCTGGCATCAAACTGTGGGAAGCACGCCTATTGCATTATGGGGAGTGGCGGCGCGCGCGACGAAATATCATACTGGCGCGTCGGGAACCAACGATGAGGGGTCGACACGTGAGCTTGTTCAATGAGATCGTCCGCCGGCGCGCCGAAGAAGTAGCCGGCGGAGCGGTGATCGCCACGGACGTGTTGGGCCGCATCCTGCACTGGAACCAGGCAGCCGAGGAGCTGTACGGCTGGGCCAGCGAGGAAGTGCTCGGCCTCAACATCGTAGACGTTACGCCCGCTCTCATCTCCCAGCCGGAGGCAGCTGAAGTAATGAAGGTGCTGCGGACCGCCGAAAGCTGGACCGGCACGTTCAGGGTGCGCGACAAGGAGGGCTCCACCTTCGCCGTTGATGTCACCGATACGCCGATCATGGACCGATACGGCAAGCTGATCGGAATCATCGGGGTTTCCACCCGGGCCTGAGGGGAAAGAAAAGGGCCCCGGTTTCCCGAGGCCCTTTTGGTAAAGCCGCCGGTGCGCGTGCTGTTAGCACGCAGCACGCAGCACGCAGCGCTGTTAGTACATCCCACCCATTCCACCACCGCCGCCCGGCATCGCCGGCGCGCCGCCCTTCTCTTCCTTCTTCTCCACGATCAGCGCTTCGGTCGTGAGCAGAAGCCCCGCGATGGACGCGGCGTTCTGCAGCGCGGTACGCGTGACCTTGGTCGGGTCGATGACGCCGGCCTGAACCATGTCCTCGTACTCGTCCGTCAGAGCGTTGTAGCCGTACGCGGCGTCCTTCGACAGCCGCACCTTCTCGATCACGATGGAGCCTTCACCACCGGCGTTGTGCACGATGATGCGCATCGGCTCCTCGATCGCCTTGCGGATGATCTCGACGCCGATCTGCTCGTCGGAATCTTCCAGCTTGAGCGCCTTGAGGACTTTCTGCGCGCGGATGAAAGCCACGCCGCCGCCGGGGACGATTCCTTCCTCGACCGCCGCGCGCGTCGCGTGCAGCGCGTCCTCGACTCTCGCCTTTTTTTCCTTCATCTCACTCTCGGTCGCGGCACCGACGTTGATCACGGCCACTCCGCCCGCGAGCTTCGCCAGACGCTCCTGGAGCTTCTCCTTGTCGTAGTCCGACGTGGACTTCTCGATCGTCGTGCGGATCTCCTTGACGCGACCCTGGATCGTCTCGGTGTCGCCCGCGCCGTCGATCAGCGTGGTGTTGTCCTTGTCAATCACGATGCGCTTGGCCGATCCGAGGTCGGTGACGACCGCGTTCTCGAGCTTGAAGCCGACTTCCTCGGAGATGACCGTTCCCTTGGTGAGCACGGCCACGTCCTGGAGCATCGCCTTGCGGCGGTCGCCGAAGCCCGGGGCCTTGACCGCGCAGACGCGCAGCGTGCCGCGGAGCTTGTTCACGACCAGCGTCGCGAGCGCCTCGCCTTCGACGTCCTCGGCGATGATGAGCAACGGCTTGCCCATCTGCGCGACCTTCTCGAGGATCGGGAGCAGGTCCTTCATCGAGGAGATCTTCTTGTCGTGGATCAGGATGAGCGCGTCCTCGAGGATCGCTTCCATCTTGTCCGGGTCCGTCACGAAGTACGGCGAGAGGTAGCCGCGGTCGAACTGCATTCCGTCCACCGTCTCGAGCGTGGTCTCGAGGCCCTTGGCCTCTTCGACCGTGATGACGCCGTCCTTGCCGACCTTCTCCATCGCCTCGGCGATCAGATCACCGATCTCCTTGTCGTTGTTCGCGGAGATGGCGCCGACCTGGGCGATTTCCTTCTTGCCCTTGGTGGGCACGGAGATCTTCTTGAGCTCATCCACGACCGCGGTGACGGCCTTGTCGATGCCGCGCTTGAGCGCCATCGGGTTGACGCCGGCGGTGACGTTCTTGAGGCCTTCGCGGAAGATCGCCTGCGCGAGCACGGTCGCGGTGGTGGTGCCGTCGCCGGCGAGGTCGGACGTCTTCGTCGCGACTTCCTTCACCATTTGCGCGCCCATGTTCTCGAGCGCATCCGAGAGCTCGATCTCCTTCGCTACGGTGACGCCGTCCTTGGTGACCGTCGGC
>DATLBG010000085.1:0-14795 GCA_035527035.1 Gemmatimonadaceae bacterium
GGCTAGCATTCCCGCCATGGCCGATTCACCCAAGGAAGACCGTCGGGACTCGCCGCGGGCGGAGCGCGAGTACAACCGCACCGTAGTCACCAGACTGCGCAGCTTCGGGCGCGAGCTCGGCCCCGGCCTCATCACCGGCGCCGCGGACGACGATCCGTCGGGCATTGCTACCTACTCGCAGGCCGGCGCCGCCTTCGGATATGGGCTGCTGTGGACGTCGCTGATCACCTTGCCGCTGATGACCGCGGTGCAGCTCATGTGCGCGCGGATCGGCCTCGTGTCCCAGCAGGGGCTCGCCGCGGTGGTGAGAGAGCATTACTCCAAGTACCTGCTGTGGACCGCGTGCTCGCTGCTTCTGTTCGGTAACACCGTCAACATCGCTGCCGACCTGGGCGGCATGGGCGCGGCCGCTGGCCTGCTCACGGGCTACAAGTCGATGCTGTGGGTTCCGCTGTTCACTGCGATCGTCATCGGGTTTCTGGTGTTCTCGTCGTACCGCTTCATGACGAAGGTGCTCAAGTGGCTGACGCTGGTGTTGTTTTCCTACGTCGTGGCCGCGTTTCTCGCGGACCCGGACTGGTCGGCAGTCGCGCGGGGCACGTTCCGTCCGCGTTTCGAGATGAGCCGCGAGTACCTGCTCACCTTCGTCGCCATCATGGGCACGACGATCTCGCCGTACCTGTTCTTCTGGCAAGCCGCTCAAAACGTCGAGCAACACAAGGAGGCGGCCGAGCCGGGAAGGCCGCGACGGGCGCTGGAGCGCGAGCTGCGAACGGCGGGCAGGGATGTGGGCGCGGGGATGTTCATATCCAACCTGATCATGTACTTCATCATCCTGACCACGGGCGCGACGCTGCATCAGACGGGCATGACCACGATCGACTCCGCCGCTGACGCGGCCTGGGCTCTCGAGCCGGTGGCGGGGCAGGCGGCTTCGCTCGTCTTCGCGCTTGGAATAATCGGGACCGGCATGCTCGGAGTGCCCGTGCTCGCGGGATCCGCCGCGTACGCGGTCGCCGAGGCGGGGCAGTGGCGACGGGGGATGAACCGGACGCCGACGCAGGCCCGGCACTTCTATATAGTGATCGTGCTGGCGATGCTGGTTGGAATGGCGCTCAACTTCGCCGGCGTAAATCCCATGCGGATGTTGTTCGGCGCCGCGGTCGTCAACGGTGTGCTCGCGCCGCCGTTGATCGTGGTCATCCTTCTGATCTGTAACAACCAGAAGGTGATGGGCGAGAGGCGCAACGGCTGGCTGATCAACACGGGCGGGATCGCGGCGGCGCTCATCATGGGCGCGGGCGCGATCACTCTCCTTATCTCCTGGTTGTAGGAGCGGGCGGAGCAGCGGCAGCCGGTGCTGGTCGAGGGCCGGGCGGCTTTACTACCATGCGATCGCCGATCCGGATGCGCGGGCCGTCGAGCTTGTTCCACGCCTGGAGCTGTTCAACCGTCGTGCCGAAGGTGTTAGCGATGGTGGAGATGGCGTCGCCGCGCCGAACGACGTAATACAGCGGAGCGTTCACCAGCTCGCGAACCTTCGCCCGCAGCCGCGCCTCGCGCGCCGCGAGCTCCCGCAGCGCCGAGTGCGACCCGTTGACGTAAGCCGCCAGTGAATCCAGCCCGCGGCGATGCGCGCGCGTCGCGGCAAACGTGGCCGATCTTCCGTCGCCGCTGACCTTCAGGCCGGCCGCACTCAGGAAGAACACCCGGCGGGGATCCACGTCGAGCAGCGTATCGTTCACGAACTCCTCGACGATGATGGCGGGCGGCGCGTCCGCGCTCTCCAGGTTGTCCTTCGGCGCGACGCCTATGAAGACGAGCCGCTCGTCGGTGGCGGCCAGCACCCCATTGGTCCCGCGGAAGTAGTCCGCGGGCCGGCGCATGTAGACGTAGGCCTTCCGGTGGACCTTCTCACCGAAGCGCAGCGTTCCGGTGGTGAGCTCCCGCTCAGCCAGCGCGCGGGCATCCGGGATGTCCACTCCGCGCATGAAGAACAGGTAGCCGAACAGTGCTATCCCGAGGACGAGCACGAGGGTGCCGATCAACAGGCGCCGGAGGAACCTGAACGACCGGTACAGCCCTTCCGATTCTTTCATTTGGTGGACTTTTCCAATGGCTGGTTCATCCGGTAGCAGGGGCAAGCTCCATACCCCGCCTTATATCACATTTCTGTCATTCTTTGGAGTTGACCTTCGCGAGACGCCCGCAAATCCGCCATCTGGTTATTGCTCTAATAGGGCAATGGCACTACCTTTATACGTACATCAACAACCGTATTACCAACAAGGGTCATGGCCGAGTGGATCGGGCGCGACCTCAAGCGTCTTCGGAAGCTTAGAGGGATGCGCCGCCAGGATGTAGCCGCTCAGCTCCGGCAGCCCGTGTCCGTTTCGACGATCCGCAACATCGAGCACGACGAGCAGTACAACGTCTCGCTCGATCTGCTGGGTCAGATCGCCCAGGTGTTGGGCGCGGACGTTCGGATAACGCTGGAGCCGCGGGAAGTCGAAGCACAGGCAAGGCCGGAGGGTGTGAGACGAGCGGTCGCGAGCGACCACTTCATCCACATCATCCGGGAGCAATACCCGGACTGCGCATTGACGAACTCGCAGATCGGCCGGCGGATGTGGGGTTTTGCCAGTGCCCGGGGCGCCACGCGGGTCCGGGATCGGAAGCTGGTGAAGAAAGCGCTGAGCTGGACGGGATTGAAGCGCGCGCCTACGACGGCCGCGGAGTACGAAGTGTCGGACGGCGACATGGCGGCGCTGGAGAGATACGCTGACCGCCTAGGAAGAGCATTCAAGGACGACAAGGGCCGGATACTGGTTCCTGTCGCCTGAAACAAGTTCTCAACCTTGCACACAGGGACAGACATGAGCGAAAACTACGAACGCCGAAGCATCGAACCGACCTCGCACCCGCGCAGCGCGCGTGGGCGGTCGGCGCGCACCATCGCCCAGGCGGTATTCGCCGGCGCGATGATGGTCGGCGGCGTAGTGTGGGCCGGTACCCGGTCCGGAACGGTGTACGCCAAGCCCGGCGAGCTCCTGTCTCTGCCGGCGACGGTCGTCACGCCCAGGCTCACGCCGGAGCAGCTGCTCATCGGCGATGCGACTCCGGATCTTTCGGCGCCGGTGACGCAGCGGATCGCATTCGTGCTCCGCAAGTTCGCGAAGGACGATCGGGTGGCGGACCGGGCGGCCACGGCGCTCGTCCGTGAGGCGGCCAAGAAGAACATCGACCCGGTGCTCCTCGTCGGCCTGATGATCACCGAGAACTCGGGCATCGACCCGATGGCGAAGAGCAACGTCGGCGCGACCGGGCTCATGCAGGTCATGCCGTTCCATGCGGGCGAGTGGGGCTGCGGCTCCGACAATCTCGTCAACGTCGAGTCCAACATCTGTCACGGCGTGGCGATCCTGGCCGACTACGTCCGCCGCTCGCCGACGAACCTGCACAAGGCGCTGCTGGGCTACAACGGCTGCGTCCGCGGAACCAACACGCCGCGCTGCCACACGTACTCGTCCAAGGTCTACAAGCACGCGAACAACGCCTCGCGCCTCATGGCCTCGATCGGCGGAACGGAAATGCGCGTGTATAGCGCTCCGGTGACGGTCCGGAAGGCGCGCACCGCCAAGCGGGCCACGGCCAAACGCGCCACGACTAATCGCACCGCGGCTAACCGCGCCACGCTTAACCGCGCCACGCTTAACCGCGCCGCCAAGCGGGCTGCGGCGACGCGGGCCGCGAACCGGCGCGCCGTCAAGACACGGGCAACCCGGGCGCGCGCGACCAAGCCGGCGCCGATCAAGGTGCCGCGGCAGGTCGTGCTGGGCGAGATAAAAGTCGTTCGGTAGCGAGCCCGCGCCGCTGGCGGAGCACGGCTAGGTACTCCACTCCCGCGCTACGCTGGCTCGCTTCGCTCGCTCGCTAAGACGCGCGTTCGTGGAGCACCTAGTCGTGCTCCGCCAGCGGCCCTGAACCGCCCCGAGGTAATTTCCCCGAATGCGACGGTTACCTCCGGAGCTCGCTCTTATCATAGCCGCCCTCGGCATCTCCGTCGCGGCGCCGCTCGTCCGGCTGTCGGACGCGCACCCCATCGCCATCGCCTTCTGGCGGTTGGCGTTCTCCCTCCTGTTCGTGGTCGGCGCGCTTTTCGTCTCGGGTACCTGGCGTGAGCTGCGAGCGCTTACGAGCAAGGAGCTCGGCATCGGTGCAGCCGCTGGTGTCATGCTCGCGGTGCATTTCTGGTCGTGGAACGCGTCGGTGGATCTCACGACCATCGCTGCGTCGACCACGCTCGTCAGCCTCCAGCCTGCGGTCGTCGCCGTACTTTCGGCCATCGTCCTGCGCGAACGGCCGGTTGCGGTGCAGATCGCCGGAATAGTCATCGCGCTCGCGGGCGCGTTCATCATCAGCACTCCGGCGCTGTTCTCACATGGCGCGGCGTCGGTGCCGAATGCGCGGCTGGGCAACTCGCTCGCGCTTCTCGGTGCCGTCACCGCCAGCATCTACTACCTCGCAGGCCGGCGGCTTCGGAGCGGGCTGGGGATTTGGCCGTACGTGGCGGTGGTGTACGGAGCGTGCTTTGCATCGCTCGCGGTCATGGCCGCGGCATCGGGAGTCCAGCTGTCACCGCAGCCCGCGCGCGAGCTCTGGATATTCGCGGGCCTCGCCGCCGGCCCGATGCTGCTCGGCCACACGGCCATGAACTACGCGCTGAGATACCGGCCGGCCTACGTCGTGAACCTCACCGTCCTGACCGAGCCGGTTGGTGCCACAATCATCGGGGCCGCGCTACCGGGAATCGGCGAGATCCCGCCGATGTCCACCGTAGCAGGGGGAATCGTGATACTCGCCGGCGTCGTGCTCACGGTGATCGGTGAGCGGCCGCGCAAAACGATTGAAGCAGTCGCTTATACTGAAGGAACCGCCTGACCCACGCTTTTCCTCAGGACAATGAGACTGATTCTGCGTTCGACGATCATCGCCTGCATAGCGCTCGCCGCCGCGCTTCCTGCCGCCGCGCAACTTCCGATCACCACCCCTCGCCAGCAGCTCGGCCACGGCCTCGGCGACGACTACTTTCTCGCGAACTACCGCCAGCTCGCGGACTACTGGCGCAAGATCGACGCTGAATCGGATCGCGTGAAGCTGGAGCAGATCGGCACCACCAGCGAAGGGCGGCCGATGCTCATGGCGATCATCACGTCGCCGGAGAATCACGCCAGGCTGGGGCGGTTCCAGGAGATAGCACGGCGCCTGGCGCACGCGGAGGGTCTCACGGACGCTGAAGCGCGGGCGCTCGCGGACGAGGGCAAAGCGGTCGTCTGGGTGGACGGCGGCCTCCACGCCAGCGAGGTACTTGGAGCGCAGCAGCTGATGGAGCTGGTGTACGAGCTGGCCAGTGGCACGGACGCGGAGACGAGCCGCTTTCTGCGGGACGTGATCGTGCTGGCGGTGCACGCGAATCCCGACGGCCACGACCTGGTCGCGGACTGGTACATGCGCCGCGGCGACACGCTCCAGCGCAGCACGCGCGGCGTTCCGCGTCTCTACCACAAGTACGTCGGGCACGACAACAACCGCGACTCCTTTTTGGCGTCGCAGCTGGAAACGCGCGCGATGGACAGCGTGATGTTCCGCGCGTGGTATCCGCAGATCATGTACAACCACCACCAGACGTCGCCCGACGGCACGATCATGTTCGCGCCGCCGTTCCGCGATCCGTTCAACTACAACCTGGATCCGCTCGTCGTCACGATGCTGGACCAGGTGGGATCGGCCATGCACAGCCGGATGATCGCGGAAGGGAAGCCGGGCACCGTGATGCGAGGTGGCGCCAACTTCTCGACGTGGTGGAACGGAGGCCTCCGGACGACCGTGTATTTCCACAACATGGTCGGGCTGCTCACGGAGACGTTCGGGCATCCGACGCCGGCCTGGATCGAGCTGCGGCCGAACCGACTGCTGCCGAGCGGGAGCCTGCCGTTCCCGGTGACGCCGCAGCTGTGGCGCTTTCGCCAATCGATGGACTATGAGCGCACGGCGAACCGCGCGGTGCTGGACTTCGCGTCGAGGCATCGCGAGGAGCTGCTGTACAACATCTATCGGATGGGCCGAAACTCGATCGAGCGCGGCAGCCGCGATCACTGGACGAGCACCCCCGACCGCGTGGCCGAGCTGGCACGCACGGTCGGCGGTGACACCGTCAGGCAGACACCGGACGACGTTGCGCGGTATCTCTCCTCGTTTAGAAGGCCGGAAGACCGCGACCCCCGCGGATACATCCTGAGCGCGAGCCAGCCCGACTTCGCGACCGCTACCAAGTTCGTGAACACGCTCATCAAGCTCGGCGTCACCGTGCACCGCGCGACGGCGCCGTTCACGGTTGCGGACAAGAGTTACCCCGCGGGATCGTTCGTGGTGCTCGCGGCGCAGGCGTTCCGCCCGCACGTGCGCGACATGTTCGAGCCGCAGAATCACCCCAACGACATTCCATTCCCCGGGGGCACGCCGACTCCGCCGTACGATGCTGCCGGCTGGACGCTGGCTTATCAGATGGGCGTCACCTTCGACCGCGTCCTCGATGGGTTCACAGGGCCGTTCGAGCGTATCACCGGCTTTGCCACCGTGCCGCAGGGAAGGGTCGGGGAAATGGCCGGCGCGCCTGGCTGGTTCATCGGTCATGAGACCAACGACGCGTTCGTTGCCGTGAACCGGCTGCTTGCCGCCGGCCAGGACGTGTTCTGGCTGCGCGACAGCGTGCGGACCGGGTCGAGCAGCTTTGGGCAGGGCGCGTACTATGTGCCCGTGGTCGCAGCCGCGCTGCCGCTGCTGCGGCAGGTGGCCAGAGAGAAAGGATTGACGGTCGTCGCCGCGCAACGAGCTCCGGCGGCGGCTGCGATGGTCAAGCTGCGTCCGGTGCGCATCGCGCTGTGGGACGCTTACGGCGGATCGATGCCGTCAGGGTGGACGCGATGGCTGCTCGAGCAGTTCGAGTTTCCATTCACGGTGGTGTATCCGCCGGACCTCGACGCCCCGAATCTCAAGGCGCGCTTCGACGTGCTGATTCTGCCGGACGGGGCCGAGGCGATCGATCCGGCTTCCCGGAACGCGCAGCGAATCGTCGCGGCGACGACCGCGCCGGATGATGCGCCTGCCGAGTGGCGCGCTCGCGGTGGCGTCATGACTGAGACCGTGACCGTGCCGCGACTGCGGGAGTTCCTGGAGCAGGGCGGGCGCATTCTGGCAATCGGAAGCGCCACCGATCTCGCTTCTTCGCTCGGATTGCCAGTGGCGAGCGCGCTCACGGATTCGACCGGACGCGAGCTGCGTCGGGCGCAGTACTACATCCCCGGCTCGCTGCTCCGCGCGCGCGTTGACAACACGCACCCGCTCGCGCACGGAATGCCGCGGTACGCCGACATGTTCTTCGATAACAGCCCTTCGTTCCGGCTGGGATCTGACGCCGGCCAGCGCGGGCTCCGGCGTGTCGCCTGGTTCGACTCGGCTACACCGCTGAGTAGCGGGTGGGCGTGGGGGCAGCGTTACCTGGAGAACTCGGCGGCAGTGGTCGAAGCGCAGGTAGGGCAGGGCACTCTCGTGCTGTTCGGACCCGAGGTGCTGTTCCGCGCCCAGCCGCACGGCACGTTCAAGCTACTCTTCAACGGGATTCTGTACGGTGGCGCGCAAGCGTGGCGGTGAGCAATGGCAAATAGCGATTAGGTATTTGGTATTAGGTATTAGTTAAAGCATTACACTAATACCTGATCACTAATACCTGATCACTAATACCTAATCACTAATACCTAACGCCTATTTGTATCCCTCCGCCTGCATCCGGAAGAGCTCCTCATAGAGTCCGCCGCGCTCGACCAGCTCCTGATGCGTGCCGGAATCCTCCACGGCGCCATTGCTCAGCACGATGATTCGATCCGCCATGCGGACAGTAGAGAAGCGGTGCGAGATGAGGACCGCCATCCGTCCGGCGACCAGCTCGGAGAACCGTAGAAACACCTCGTACTCCGCGCGCGCGTCGAGCGCGGCAGTGGGCTCGTCCAGGATCAGCACCTGGGCGTCGCGCATATACGCGCGTGCCAGCGCGATCTTCTGCCACTCGCCGCCCGACAGGTTCACGCCCTCCTCGAACCGGCGTCCGAGCATCTGCTTGAATCCCTTCGGGAATCGCGGGAGCAGGCTCGACGCGAGTGATTTGTCGGCCGCGGCGCGGATGCTTTCCGGAACTTTGTGGCCATTCTCGAGCTCGCCGCGGACCGACTCGATCTCGCCGACCCCGATGTTCTCGTCGAAGCGCAGATCGTAGCGCACGAAATCCTGGAAGATCACGCCAATGGCGTGACGCACCGAAGCGAGATCGTACTCGCGCAGATCGCGGCCGTCGAGAAGAATCCTCCCTTCGCCCGGGTCGTACAGCCGCGCTATGAGCTTTGTGATCGTCGTCTTGCCCGCTCCGTTCTCGCCGACCAGCGCGAGACGCTCGCCCGGATTGAGGGCGAAGTTGAGTCCGCGCACGGCCCATCGCTCGCTGCCCGGATACCGAAAGGAAACGTTCTCGAAGACGAAACCCTGCCGGACGGGGCGCGGCACCGCAGGCGCGGCCGGCGCCGACACGATCGTGGGCTTCATGTCGAAGAAAAGGAACAGGTCGCGGAGAAAGAGCGCCTGTTCGTACACGGCGCTCGCCGCCAGCAGCACTGCCTGGATCACGTCGCGCCCGCGCGCGAACGACGCCGCGAGGAACGTGAGGTCGCCGATCGTGATCTCGCCCCGCACCGCGCGGCGCACGATGATCACGTAGGCCGCGTAATAGCCGATGGTGCCGAGAACGGACAGGAGAGTGCTCACGACGCCGCGCCGGATCGAGAGCTTCCGGTTTTCCTCGTAGAACCGCTGCGCCAGCGTCCGGTACCTGTGGGTCAGCCACGAAGCGAGCCCGAACATCTGGACTTCCTTCGCCGTTGCGTCGCTCGCGCCGACGTACCGCAAATAGTCGAGCTGCCGACGCTCCGGTGTCCAGCGGAAGAGCAGGGAATAGCCGAGGGAGGCAAAATGCGTCTCGCCGAGGAAGCTGGGCACGATGGCGACGACGAGCAGCAGCAGGAGCAGGGGATTGTATGCGACGAGCGCAGCGCCGACGGTGAGCAGAGTAATGAAGTCCTGCCCGATCGCGAGGAGCTGCGTGAGCAGCGCGATGCGTCCCACGGTCTGTCTGCGCGCCCTCTCGAGGTGATCGTAGAACCCCGGGTCCTCGAACTGCGCCAGATCGAGGGTGGCCGCGTGCTGCATCAGCCGCACGCTCATCCTGTTCGAGAAGAGGTCTCCGAGGAGACTCTCCACGAGCGACGATGCGCGGGCGAGAATCTCTCCCGAAACGACGACTGCCAGCTCGAGCGCGAGATAGCGCCACACATCGCTGAAATCCCCGCGGCCGGCGCGGGCTTCGAGCACGGAATCGATTATCAGCTTGCCGACCCAGAAAGTCAGGATCGGTATGAAGCCGCGCGCCACTCGAAGGGTGGCCATCGCGAGCGCCAGCCCGCGGTGCGTCTGCCACACGAGCTTCGCGAGCGACGGAACGTAGCGCAGCGCTTCGAGGCGCTCGTGCCACGTAGCCGGTCGCGTGTCGCCTCGTACGGGCGGTACGAATCCGCTGGGCGGGGCGTGGGTCACCGGCCGGCGTCCACCTCCACCGGAAAACCGGCCTTGCGCCAGGCCGCATACCCGCCCGTAAGGTTCGTCACCGAGGTCATGCCGCCGCTCTGGAGCAGGCTCGCGGCTACGGCGGATCGGCCCCCGCCCTGACAGTGGACGACTACCGGGCGGGCCGGATCCAGCTCACTCATTCGCCGTCTCAGATCCGCGAGCGGGATGTGCGTCGCGCCGTCGAGATGGCCGTCGCGCCACTCGACCGCGTTCCGCACATCCAGGACCTGCGCGCTGGCTGCGCTCTGCATCAGCTCTTCGACGGACATTTGCGGCGTGGCGATCAGCGGAAAGTTGGGGTCATTCCAGTCGGCGAGCGCTTCCCAGGTGGTCCACCCGCGAATCTCGTCCAACCCAATCAGCGACATCTGACGCAGAGCGGCGCCGGCCAGATCCGGCGGCGCGATGTCGGTCAGGACGTAGAGCGGCGCGTCGTACGGGACCACGCTGCCAGCCCACGTGGTGAACGATTTCCCAAGAGGGACGTTGAGCGAGCCTGCGATGTGCTCGCGCGCGAAAACAGCGGCCGGCCTGGTGTCCACGATCACGCACCCCGCCTGCAGCGCGGCCCCGAGATCCGGGGCAGTCACCTGCGCGGGCGCACGCACGGTGTCCAGGCGTCGCGGCCCTTTCCGGTTGACCCTCTTCATCTCCGCGAAATACGCCGGCGGCTCAGTCTGATCCTCCAGCACCCGGCGCACGAACTCGGCCTCGTCCTCGATCTGGAGTGCCCAGTTGCCGAGCCGCTCGTAGCCCAGCGTTGACTGCGGCGTGGCGCTGAGCGACTTGCCGCACGCCGATCCGGCACCGTGGCCGGGCCAGATCTGCAGAAAATCCGGGCGCTGCGCGAACGCGCGGAGAGAGTGGAACAGCTGTGCGGCCGCTTCGCCCGACGAGCCCGCGACGCCGACGGCGCGCTCGAGCAGATCCGGCCGCCCGACGTCTCCCACAAAAATGAAGTCGCCGGTGAAGGCGCCGAGGGGCACTTCGCTCACGGCGGTGTCCGCCACGACGAACGACATGTGCTCGGGCGTATGGCCGGGCGTGTGCACCGCCTCGATCCTGATCCTGCCGAGCTCGATCACGTCGCCGTCCGCGAGCGCTCTCGCGCCGTGTCCGGGTTCGTACGCATAGCCGTGCTCGGGGTCGGCGCCTGAGACATGCAGCGTCGCGCCGGTCTTCGCGGCCAGCTCGAGCGCGCCGGACACGAAATCGGCGTGCACGTGGGTCTCCGTCACGTGCGTGATCTTGAGCCCCAGCGACGCGGCGAGCCGGGTGTACTGCCCGGGGTCGCGGTTAGGGTCGATCACGATCGCTTCGCGCGATCTCTCGCAGGCCAGCAGGTAGCTCGCTTGAGCGAGCCCGTCGTCGTACAGCCGGTGTAGAAGCATCGAGAAGATTAGGTGGCGATATTACCACGTATAATGCCCGGCCACGCGGCTGCGCACCACACGGTCAGGGACGGATGATAGCGGCCAACCAGTCCGAGCTGTCGCAAAAGGAGATGGAGCGGTACAGCCGTCAGCTGTCGTTGCCGCCCATCGGCATCGAGGGGCAGCGGAAGCTGAAGCGCGCGCGCGTCCTGGTCGTGGGCGCGGGCGGCCTCGGCTCTCCGGCGCTCCTGTATCTCGCGTCGGCGGGAGTCGGCACGATCGGGCTGGTGGATTTCGATCCGGTGGACGTGACTAACCTGCACCGGCAGGTGCTGTACACGGACGCGGACGTCGGAAGCTCGAAGACCCGCGCGGCGTCGGAGCGGATCGCCGCGGCCAACCCGCACGTGCATGTCGAGCCGTACGAGACCAGGCTCACTTCCTCGAACGCGCTCGAAATAGCGGCCGACTACGACATCATCGTGGACGGCACCGACAACTTCGCGACGCGGTATCTGGTGAACGACACCGCCGTCCTCCTCGGAAAGACGAACGTGTACGCGAGCGTGCTCCGCTTCGAGGGTCAGGCGTCCGTGTTCGGTGCGCCGGACGGGCCGTGCTACCGATGCCTGTTCCGGGATCCGCCGCCTGCCGGGCTCATTCCGAATTGCGCCGAGGCCGGCGTGCTCGGCGCGCTGCCGGGCATCATGGGAAGCATTCAGGCTTCCGAGACGATCAAGCTGATCACCGGCGCGGGGGCTCCTCTGATTGGCCGGCTGCTATTGTTCGACGCGCTCGCAATGACGTTCCGTGTGATGGAGGTGAGGCGCGACCCGAGCTGTCCCATGTGCGGCACTCGCGAGATCCGCGAGCTCGTGGATTACGAGGCGTGGTGCGGCAATGCATCGGAGCCGGTGCGCGAAGAAGGCGAGCCGGAGGTCGGAGAGATCACGCCAGTGGAGCTGTCGGACCGGATCAACCGCGGCGACGACATCGAGCTGCTCGACGTTCGCGAGCCGTACGAGTGGGCGATCGCTCGTCTTCCCGGCGCCCGCCACATCCCCCTCGGCGCGCTGCCAGGCGGGATGCACCAGCTCGATCCCGACCGGGAGACGGTTGTGTACTGCAAGTCGGGCATGCGGAGCATGGCGGCGGCCACGCAGCTGGCGGCCGCTGGATTCAAGAAGGTCGCGAATCTCTCCGGCGGTATTTTGCGGTGGTCCGCGGAAGTCGATTCCTCCGTGCCGAGGTATTGATGGATAGCCACGCCCTGACGGATCCGATCGCCGTGTTCAAGGACGCGTTCGCCCGGGCGCAGCGGGTTGACCGCGCGCTATTGCCCGAGCCCAGCGCGATGAGCCTGGCGACCGTGGACGCGAACGGATCGCCGTCTCTGCGCATCGTGCTGCTCAAAGGCGTGGACGAGCGCGGATTTGTTTTTTACACGAACCTCGAGAGCAGGAAGGGTCGCGACCTGCGCTCGATCCCGCGTGCCGCGCTGTGCTTCTACTGGCCGGCGCTCGACCTCCAGGTCCGGGTCGAGGGAAGCGTGACCGGCGTAACGGATTCAGAGGCGAATGAATATTTCGCCTCTCGTCCCCGGGGCAGCCAGATCGGTGCCTGGGCTTCGACTCAGAGCGCCGTCATGGAGGCGGCTGGGGAACTAGACGCCCGCGTCGCGCGGCATGAGAAGGAGTTCGAGGGTCGGGAGGTGCCGCGGCCGGACTTCTGGTCCGGTTTCCGCGTAACGCCGGAGAGGATAGAGTTCTGGCGCAATCGGGCGAACAGGCTGCACGACCGGACGCTGTACACTCGTGACGGCGACCGCTGGAAAGTCGAGACGCTGTATCCCTAACTGAGCTATTGGCTGTTGGCTATTGGTTTTTGGCTTTTGGCTTTTGGCTAACAGCCCGTTCCATGCTGTTCCGCAGTGACCAAGAGCCAATAGCCAATAGCCAACAGCTCCCATTGAATCGGTTAGAATCCGCACATGGCGACAGCGAGTAAATCGATCGAGGCAGCAGCAGAGCCCACATGGGCGGTGGAAGATTCTCGCGTCCTCTACAACGTGGAGGGCTGGGGCGGCGGCTACTTCGACATCAACGATCAGGGGCACATCGTCGTGCGTCCGGACGCGTCCTCGCCGACGCGGGAGCTGGACCTGTACGAGCTGGCGCTCGATCTGGAGGCGCAGGGCATGGGCATGCCGCTGCTGCTGCGCTTCTCGGACATCCTGCGCTCGCGCATCCGGCTGTTGTCGCGGAGCTTCGCCGAAGCGATCAAGGAGTTCACGTATTCGGGCGCCTACACGACGGTGTACCCGATCAAGGTGAACCAGCAGCGGCACGTGATCGAAGAGATCGTCGAGTTCGGACACGAGGACGGGATCGGGCTGGAGTGCGGCAGCAAGCCGGAGCTGCAGGCGATACTCGGCCTGGCCACGCACACCGATCACTTGATCGTCTGCAACGGGTACAAGGACGAGGAGTTCATGCGCCTCGCACTGATGGCGCAGAAGCTCGGGCACCAGGTCTTCATCGTGCTAGAGCAGGTGAGCGAGCTGGAGGTGCTGCTGAAGGTCGCTGACGAGATGGGAGTGAATCCCACGGCGGGCGTCAGGATCAAGCTGTACGCCGAGGGTGCCGGGCGGTGGGCGCGAAGCGGTGGAGAGAAGTCCAAGTTCGGACTGACGACGGCGCAGCTGGTGAAGCTGATCGACCGGCTTACGGAGCTCGACCGCCTCGATGTGATCAAGCTGATCCACTTCCATCTGGGCAGCCAGATCACGGACATTCATTACATCAAGGCGGGGTTGCAGGAAGTCAGCCGGTTCTACGCCGAGTTGTGCAGCATGGGGCTGAAGATCACGCATGTGGACGTGGGCGGCGGGCTCGGCGTGGATTACGACGGGACGAACTCCACCGCGCACGCCAGCGTGAACTACTCGATCCAGGAATACGCCAACGACGTAGTGTACACGCTGGCGGAGACGTGCAGGCGCGGGTCGCTCGACATGCCCCACATCATCAGCGAGTCGGGGCGGGCGCTCACGGCGCACCATTCGCTGCTGCTGCTGAGCGTGATCGAGGTGGAGTCTCAGGGCGACGTCGCGGTTCCGGATCTGAAGAAGGACGACCATCCGATCCTGCATGACATGGTCGCGGAGCTCAAGCGCGTGAGCAAGCGACGCGCGCGCGAGGTGTACCACGACGCGATCTTCGCCAAGGAGCGCGCGCAGGAGCTGTTCAACAGCGGAGTGCTGTCTCTGCGGGGCCGCGCTCTGGCTGAGCAGCTGTATCTGGCCACGGTCAACGCGGTCGCGCGCATCGCGCAGCGCGACGTCGAGGAATACCAGGACATCCTCGAGGACGTCGAGGCGACGCTCGTGGACCGGTACTTCTGCAACTTCTCGCTGTTCCAGTCGCTGCCGGACAGCTGGGCGATCGATCAGCTGTTCCCGATCATGCCGATTCACCGGTTGAACGAGGAGCCCACGCGCCGCGGAACGATCCAGGACGTGACGTGCGATTCCGACGGCAAGATCGATCGCTTCGTGGGCGCGCGCGACCCGCGGCCCAGCCTGGAGCTGCACACGTTCGACGACAACGAGCAGTACATCCTCGGGATTTTCCTGACCGGCGCGTACCAGGAGATCCTCGGCGATCTGCACAATCTGTTCGGCGACACGAACGC
>DATLBG010000086.1:0-2637 GCA_035527035.1 Gemmatimonadaceae bacterium
CGAGGAGCAGCTTTTTCAGTTTGGCGTTGCCGTCTTCTTCCATGTCGGTCGTAAGCTAGTCGCAAGTGTCGTGCGTCAAACGACGCATCGGCGCGATGGACGCAACGAGGGTGGAGGCTCCAGGAGAGCTAATAGCGCGCCGCTCTAGCGAGCGGGCACCCGCGCTATACCCTCTCCTGGATCTCCACCCTCGTTGCGTCCACCAGGCATCGCGCGGCGGAAGCCTCTTAACGACGCGCTGATTTCCCCTTGGCCCGGCGCTGGCTGGCCGACTTGCCAGCGGCCCGGCCCCCGCCAGACGCGCGGCCGCGGCTTGCCTTCGCGCCCCGGCCTCCCGCTGTGGACGAACGACCACTTCCAGCGCGGGTGGCGGTCTTCTTTCGGGCCGCTCCGCGGCCGCCACTACTGGCCTTTTTCACGCCCTTGCTCGCCGTCTTGCTGCGCGAGCCTGACGCTGCGCTCTTGGATTTCGCCCCGCGACTCCCGCCGGATGCCCTGGATCCGCCCCGCGCGGAGCTTTTCTTCGCGCTCGTTGCGCCGGACCGGCTGGCGGTTTTCTTCGTTGCGGTCTTCGAACCGCCCGATTTGCCCGCGCTGCGGCCGGCCGCGGAACTCGCGCTGCTCGACTTCTTGGTGGCGGAGCCTCCGGCGGAAGGACGCGAACTCTTACCCGCTCCACCCGTGTTCGCGCGCGACGCGGTGGCGCCGCTGGTGGAGCCACGGCTCGCGGACGCGCCGCCGGCCGGCGACATGCCCGTGGCGGCCCCGGTGTTTTGCGCGGCTCCGGGAGTCGACGGAGTTCCCGTCAACCCGGTGACGTCACCGGTCTCGAAGATGCTCGGCTCGATCGGCGCCGCCGGCTTCACGCTCTTGGGCCGGCCGCGCCGCCGCGGCGCGGTGACCGCGAAAAGATCGGCCTCCTCGTCGTCGTCGTCCGTGACTTCCGGCGTTACGCCCGGCTCTTCGTCATCATCGTCGTGGTCCTCGGCGCTGTCCCAGAGGCTCTCGGTGTGGTCCTTGTTGAGGGCCCACCCACTCCCGTCTTCGTCTTCATCGTCGTCGTATGACGCGCCGCGCCCGCCACCGCCGTAGCTGGGTACATCATCGCTGTCTTCGTCTCGATCGGCGAAGCTGAAACCCCGCTCGAGCCCATCTCTCCCCGGCATGCCGCCTCCTTTCAGTAAAGCTGCTGGACCACTGTCGATCGATGGAGCGAGCCACTGCGGTCTGCACGACCTGTGCCCCCTCCGGCGAGGAGCGCGTCCACACGTCCGCGCTCCAACTTCGGAATACAACACCTGTGTCGCGCCGTCAAGCGGTGCCTCTAATCCGCGAACTCCACCATGACCGGATCCCGAATGATTCCCGCCTCGTGCCCGCGGTCCAGGAGCACCTGAACGGCCTCTCTCCCGGTAGGACCATAATCGAGCGTCCACTTGTTCACGTACATCCCCACGAACTGGTCGGCGGTGCCGCGGTCGAGCCCGCGAGCATAGGTCATCGCGTGATCGAGCGCGCCGGAACGATTGTCCAGAGCGTACGCGATGCTCGCCCGGAGATGACCCGACACGGTTCGAATCAGATCGGCGCCGAGATCCTTGCGGACGACGTTCCCGCCAAGCGGCAGCGGCAACCCGGTCTCGCGAAACCACCACTCGCCCATGTCGGCGATCAGCTCGAGGCCGCGCGAAGCATACGTGAGCTGACCCTCGTGGATGATCATCCCCGCGTCGACTTCGCCGGCGAGCACGGCATCCTCGACTGCGTCGAAAGCCATGTGTACGGTTTCTACCCCGGGCTGGAACAGCCGAAGCGCGAGGGTCGCGGTCGTCAGCGGACCCGGGGTCGCCACCCGCCTGCCGCTTAGCTCCTCGGCGCTGAACCGGCGCTTGCCAACCAGGCGTGGGCCGTACTGATCACCCATGGAGCAGCCGTGCGGGAGCAGCGCGTACCGGTCGGCGATGTGCGCATAGGCGTGGATCGACACGGCAGTGACTTCCAGCTCGCCGCGGATCGCGCGTTGATTCAAAGTCTCGATGTCCTGCAGCTCGTGCACGTACCTGATGCCTCCGGTGTCGATCAGTCCTTCCGCGAGCGCGTAGAACATGAACGCATCGTCGGAGTCGGGACTGTGCGCCACGTGGATCGTGCGCGTCGCGCTCTGGGTATCGAGTGCAGCCGTCATCGGGGTGAGCCCCTCCGGGCCTGAGCCAGTGCGCTCATTATATCGGCTTCGTGCCGCTGATATTCGGGAAGCCCCCGCGCCATCTCGGCGCGCTCGGCGGCGAGCAGTCGCGCTTCCATTTGCCGGACCCGCGCCGGGTCGCGGTCCAGCGTCGCGACGCGCGCCGCGAGCACCAGTCCCAATAGATGCGTGGGCTGCTCGCGCAATATCGAATCGGCCTGCGCACGCGCGAGCGGAAGCGCGCCCGCGACTTCGGCGATCCTGCCCATGTCGTAACGCTGATCGGCGTTCAACGGGCCGATCATCTGATACGCGCGGATCGCCATGGGCGCGAAGAAACGAACGCTGTCGGTTTTATCCTCGCTGTTGAGCTGCATCACGCGGTTGAAGAGGCGGTCGGCTCTCTCTTCGGGCGAGAGCTGCGAGATGTCGGTCGAAGCGCGGATGGGCGC
>DATLBG010000087.1:0-36494 GCA_035527035.1 Gemmatimonadaceae bacterium
GAGCGCGACTCCGCCATCGCCCACTGCGCTGATCTGCTCGGCGCGATGTGTCCCGGGTACGACTTCACCCGCGAGCTCCGGTTGACGCACGAGTTCGGGCTTGGAGACACGCTGCTCAGCTACAACGGGTCGGAGCTGCGCGCATTCGCGCTCTGCCACTCGGCGCCGTTGGTCGAGGGGCGCGCGCGCGACGAGATGCGCGTACTCAAGCTCGTCGCCAGGGATGAGGACGCATTCGCGCGCATCGTGCTGGAGCTCGCCGCGTACGCGCGGAAGATCGGGACGAAGACGCTGTCAATCAGGGTGCAGGGCGCGTACTCGGCCGCGTATCGGTTCCTGATCGCGCAGGGGGCGAAGGTGAGGTGGACCGATCTCCGAATGACGGTGTGCGGATTCGCGGAGACGGTCCCGGCTTCCGGAGTCGTGCTGTCGAATTGGGAGATTTAGCTGAACCAGCTGACAACAGGTTCGGGTAACGGGTTGTTGGTCGTAGGCTTGGGTTAACGGATTGGTTTCGGGTTCACGGTTGTAGGTCCGCCTTCACCAACCACCGATGACCTGGAACCCGTAGTTAACCATCACCTACGACCTACAACTTGTTACCCGAACCCTGTTGTCAGGCTCGTTGCTGGAACATCGACTGTACCGCATTCCTGAACGTCACCCGGCGCACGTACTCGATCTCCTCCGGCGCGAACGGAATCGGCGTAATCCCAAAAGTTCGTGTGGTCTCGTTTTCAGGAACCGTGTTGTCAACTGACAGCAGATCGAGCAGTCCGGTGGTGACTGGCGGCTTTGGGACGACGCGCCGCATGAGAGCGACGACCGGACGCAGAGCGGATACCGGGACCGGAACGAGCATCCGCCTGGCGCGCATCGCGACGAGTATCCGCTCGGTCATTTCGCGGAGCGACAGCACCGCCGGCCCGCCGAGCGGGTACGCGCTTCCGATGGTGTCGTCACGGTCGAGCGCAACGCCTATCGCTGCCGCGACGTCGCGCACCGATATCGGCTGAAAGAGGGCGCGTCCACCGCCGGGAAGCGGAAAGATCAGCGGACTCAGGCGCACCATGCGCGCGAGCACGTTCACGAAGGCGTCCTGCGGGCCGAAGATCACCGAAGGCTTGAGCGCGGTCCACTTGAGCCCGCTGGAGCGCACCGCGTCCTCGGCGATTCCCTTGCTGCGCAGGAACGCGTGCGGTGAGCTGGAGGACGCGCCGTTCTGCGACATGTACACGAACCGCGTCGCGCCCGCGCGCGTGGCGAGCCGCAGCAGCGTCATAGTCGCGTCTGTGTTCGTGGCGCCGTAGGAGTCCTTGCCGGTCTCGATCGCGACGGCCGCGAGATGCACGACGGCGGACGCACCTTCGAGCGCGGAAGCCAGCGCGGCCTCGTCGCGGATGTCTCCCACGCGCAGCTCGAGCTTGTGCTCGCCCAGCCGCGACGCGCCTTTCGCCGCATCGCGGACCAGCGCGCGCACTTTCCAGCCGCGGCGCACCAGGTCGCGGCAGCAGTGCATGCCGACAAGACCCGCGGCGCCCGTGACCAGAACCGGCTTGTCGCGGTTGGTGGCGACCGCGAGCGGCTGCTCGGCCACAGCCGTGGCTGATGCCGATTCGCCGAAGCCCGGATCCGGACGGTAGATGCTCAGTCCCTCGGGCGCCGCGGCCCTGGCGTGTCGCGCGCGGCGATTCCGTAAATCACGAAAAACACCCCCGCCGTGAGCATGATGTGCACCCACCCGGGAGCGACGGTCGTGATGGTGACGTAGGCCCAAATCACGAGCATGAGCGCGCCGGAAATCAACGCCGGCAGAGCGTAAGATTTCGTTTGACGGCCCCGCTCCGAATCCGTAGTTTTCATGAAAGAATGATGGTTTGCAGGTGGGGCGGAGAGCTCACTTTTTGAGCCGATAAGTCCATTGAGTGGGTTCGATAAGCTGTGTTGACGTCACGCCCCAGTGCGGGGAAGACGGAAGGCATGGATGAGGACCTCATAATTCGATTGGGCTTCAAAAAACCTCTTCGTTCCCAGTTCCATGACTCCGCCGGATGCCAACGCGCCCGGCGGAGTTTGTTTTGCGCTGATATACTACGGCTAACATGCCTCTCGTGACAGTCACGCGCCGATTGCGGTTCAATGCGGCGCATCGAGTCCACAATCCGGCGCTCTCCGAGGAGGAGAACGCCGCCATCTTCGGGAAGTGCAACAACCCGAACTGGCACGGACACAACTATATCCTGGACGTGTCGGTCCAGGGCGACATCGACCCGCGTACGGGGTACGTGCTAGACCTCAGCGCCCTCAAGCAGCTGGTCGAGCGCGAGGTGGTGAACAAGGTCGACCACAGGAACTTCAATCTCGACGTGGACTTCATGCAGTCCACCATCCCCACGTCGGAGAACATCGTGGTCGCGTTCTGGCGCCTGCTTGTGGACAGCGTCAAGCCGGCGAAGCTGTCGCGGCTCGTGCTCTGGGAGACCGAGAACAACTATGTCGAGTACACCGGTGGCTGATCGATCGAAGGAAAAGCGCGCCGCCGGCCCGGATGGCGGCGAAAAGGAGCTGGCCACGCTGGTGCGCCGGCAGCTCGAGCTCGTCGGGGAGAATCCGGAGCGCGAGGGCCTGCTGAAGACACCGGCGCGCGTCGCGAGCTCGCTCAAGTGGCTCACCCGCGGCTATGACCTCGAGGTAGCCGACGTCGTGGGTGACGCCATCTTCGAGGAAAAGCACGACAACATGATCATGGTGCGCGACATCGAGGTGTACTCGCTGTGCGAGCACCACATGCTGCCGTTCTTCGGCAAGGCGCACGTCGCGTACATCCCCAGCGGCCGCATCATCGGGCTTTCCAAGCTCCCCCGCGTCGTGGACGTCTTCGCTCGCCGCCTGCAGGTGCAGGAGCGGATGACGGAGGAGATCGCGCAGGCGCTGACGGACATTCTGGAGCCGCGCGGCGTCGGCGTAGTGATCGAGGCTTACCACCTGTGCATGATGATGCGCGGAGTGCAGAAGCAGAACTCGAAGACGATCACGTCCGCGGTCCGCGGCGTGTTCCGCGACGACTACAAGACGCGCGACGAGTTCCTTCGCCTGGCGCACAGCAACGGCAAGTAGGATGGCGCAGCCTCTGGCCGGGCGCACTGCGGTGGTCACCGGCGCGTCGCGAGGAATCGGCGCGGCCACGGCCCGGGTTCTGGCCGGGGCTGGCGCAAGGGTCGCGCTGATGGCCCGGACCAGGAAGGAGCTGGACGGCCTCGCCGCGGAGATCGATGGCATAGCCGTGCGCTCCGATCTGCGCGATGCAAAAAGCCTTCGAGACGGGGTCGATCTAGTCCTGTCCTCGCTTGGCGGCGCTCCTGACATTCTCGTGAACAACGCGGGAGTGTTTCGCACCGGCGCCGTCGGATCGCTCGACGCCGCCGTGATCCATGAATCGGTCACGCTGAATCTCCTGGCGCCGATGCTCGTGGTTGAGGCCTTTCTCCCGGGAATGCGGGAGCGCGGCAGCGGGCACGTCGTAACCATCGGATCGGTCGCGGACCGCAAGATCTTCGAGGGGAACAGCGTGTACTCGGCGACCAAGTACGGGCTCCGCGCCATGCACGAGGTGATGCGTGCCGAGCTCAAGGGAAGCGGGATCCGCGCGACGCTCGTGTCGCCGGGCTCGACCGATACGACGTTGTGGGACGAGGCCGGCGAGGGCGACTTTCCGCCGCGGTCGGCGATGCTGTCGGCCGAAGCGGTCGCGGACGCGATTTTCTACGCCGTCACCCGCGGGCCCGAAACCAACATCGACGAGCTGCGGCTTACGAGATCGTAGGGCAGGACCGCCAATGTTCGTCGAGCTGATCGATCTGCTTCGCTGCACGCGGCCGCACGAGGACAGCTGGCTCGTCGCGACCTTTCATGAATTGCGAGAGCGGCACGTTCTCGAGGGACTGCTGAGCTGCCCGGTGTGCGGAGCACGGTACGAGATCAGGGGTGGAGTCGCGCTGTTCGGCGGGGACTTCGCTCAGGCCGGCGCGGTCGCCGGCGCGGACGAGGATGGAGTTCGGTTCGCGGCATTCCTCAATCTCGTCGAGCCGGGCATCGTGGTGCTCGGCGGCGCGTGGGCGGGGGCAGCGGATACAATCACGCGCCTCGGCAGCGCGGTGATCGCGCTCAATGCCGCGCGTGGGGCCGGGCTGCCGAGACTGTCGCGAATTCGATCCGACGGGAGCGTGCCATTGGCGCGGGAGTGCGTGGACGGAATCGCGCTCGACAGCGCGGACATGGCGATGCTCGAGAGCGCGGCGCGCGCGCTCAAGAACGGAGGGCGAATGGTGGCGCCGGCGGACGCCGGGATTCCGGGGGGGATGCGCGAGCTCGCGAGGGACGAGCAAGTCTGGATCGCGGTGAAGGAGGGACTCACCGCAAGTGCGCCGGTGCAGATCGCGCGGAGGTGAGCTGACAACAGGTTCGGGTAACAGGTAATAGGTCGTAGGTTTTGGTTAACCACCGGTCACGGGTTAACGGTTGTAGGTGTGCCGCCGTCACCACCCTACCGACAACCCGAAACCGGCCGTTAACCAAAACCTACGACGTACAACCTGTTACCCGAACCTGTTGTCGCTCTACGTTGGCGCGGGCCCCGCATACAACGCATCGATCGCGGCCTTGTTCCTCTCCTCGACCACGTTCCGCCGAATACTGAGCTTCGGCGTCAGCTCCCCGCCCTCGATCGAGAAATCCCTCTCGACCAGCGCGACCTTCTTCGGCATCTCGTAGCGGGCGAGACCCGCCAGCGCGCCCGCCATCTCGCGCTCGTACAGCTGCTGCACGGCCTTCTCCGCGATCAGCGACTTGTGGTCGCCCGTTTTCAATCCCTGCTCGCGCGCCCACCGCTCGAGATTATCGTAGCTCGGGACGATCAGCATGACGGGGAATTTCCGCTTGTCGCCGAGCATCACCGCCTGCGCGACGAACTTGCTCGACTTCATGCGGTGCTCGATGGGAGCGGGCGCGATGTTCTTGCCGCCGGCCGTCACGATGATGTCTTTCTTCCGGCCGGTGATCGTGAGGAAGCCGTCCTCCAGCTTCCCGAGATCGCCGGTGTGGAACCAGCCGTCGCCCGTGAGCACTTCGCTGGTCTCCTTCGGGCGGTTGTAGTAGCCAAGCATCACGTTCGGGCCCCGGGCGAGAATCTCCTCGTCCTCCGCGATGCGGACCTCGACGCCGTCGATCGGCCGGCCGACGGTGCCGATGCGGATGTCGTTCGGCGGATTGACCGAGATTACTGGCGACGTCTCGGTGAGTCCGTATCCTTCCAATACCGGTAGTCCCGCGGCGAAGAAGAATTTGTTGATCTCGGGATCGAGCGGTGCCGCGCCGGAGACGAAGAAGCGTATGCGTCCGCCGACGGCGGCGCGAAGCTTGGAGAACACGAGCTTTTGCGCCAGCGCGTACTTCGCGCCGAGGAGCCTGCCGGGCTTGCGCCCCGCGAGGACTTCGTTCGCCCACTGGTCGCCGACCGCGCGCGCCCAGAGAAAGATCCGCCGCTTGGCCGCGCCGCCGCTCATCGCCTTGTCGCGCACCGACGCGTACATCTTCTCGTACAACCGGGGAACCGCGAGGAGCAGGGTGGGGCGGACTTCGGTCATGTTGCCGCGCACGGCCTCGATCGACTCGGCGTACGCGATGCGAATGCCGAGCGTGAACATCAGGTAATGTCCCGCCATTCGCTCGAAGGAGTGCGACAGCGGCAACAGGCTGAGGCAGCTGTCCTCGCCGACGAACGGAAGCACCGCGCCTGACGCGACGACGTTCGAGTGAAAATTGTCGTGCGTGAGCATCACGCCCTTCGGAACGCCCGTGGTGCCCGCGGTATAGATGATCGTCGCCAGGTCGGACGGCTTAACCTCCCGCGCCGCCGCGTGGTAAGCGTCGATGTCGCGCTGCGTCTCCCCCTGTCTCCCGCGCGACTCGAGCTCGGCCAGTGTCATGTCCGCGTGGCCGCCGGTAGCCACGAAGCTGATCACGGTCTTCAGAGCAGGCAGCTCGTGGCGGATGGATTCTATCTTGCGCGCCTGCGCGATCGTCGAGACGAAGATCGCGACCGCGCCGGAATCGCGCAGCACGTGGACCGCCTGATCGGCGGGAAGCGTCGGATACACCGGCACATCCACCATGCGCGCGGTCAGGCAGGCGAAGTCGGCGATCGCCCACTCGGGCCGGTTCTCCGACAGAAGCGCGATGCGGTCTCCATGGCCCGCGCCGAGCGAGACGAGACCACGGGCCACGTGTCGGACCCGGTCCCGCAGATCCGCGTGCGAGATGTTGATCCATGCGCCATCGCGCTTGAACCGCAGCGCATCGGGCAAGCCGCGCTCGAGCGCGGCGAAGAAGATTTCATTGAGGGTACCGGGCTTTGGCGGCGGCCCGCCGCGCGCCAGAGTTTCTGCGCTCATGTTCGCTCCGTTCTCACGGGACCAGTGGCTGGACCGGGAGCACCAGCCGCGCCGGACTGCCGGCGATCTGCATCCCGCGGTAACGGACGCGCGCCAGTACGACGATGGAATCCCGCGCGCTGGTTAGCCCGCCCGGTGAAAGCCGGATCCGTCGCGCCGCGATGCCGCCCGCGGATGTGGTATCCGTCGTCGAGCGCCTGCCGTCCTCGCCCACAAGCCGCGCCCGCGTCGAGTCCGCCGGATTCAGCAGCGCGAACGTGACTATCCAATCGGGTACGGAAACCGGAGCCGTGGTCGTCCTGTGAAGCACCCGGACTGAGAGATCGCCGGAAAGATTCTTCGTGGTGTCGGTCACCGAATACCGCAGCGTATCGATCGAGCCCGAGCGCGCCACCGAGTCCGGCCGCGAGACCACCCCGAGACGCACCGGCGCGCTCTGGATCGCGCCGATCGACGCGATGACGCGCGCCGACGTGTTAGGCGCGAGGCCGCCCACGACGAGTCCGGTGATGCTGTCAACCTTGACGGTGGTGTCGAGGGAGATGTATCGGACGGGCGCGCCCGCGATTTCCTCGTTGTCGGAGTTGAAGACAACGGCGCGCAGCGGAGCCGCGACTCCGCTGGTATCGCGAAGCGTGTCAAGCGCGACCACGGCAGGGAATGGCAGCGTTCGGAACTCCAGCGAAGTAGCGACGTTCGGGCCCGTCTCCACGTCCGTGCACGAGATGAGCGCCGCGCAGCCCGCCAGCATCACGCGCGCACGCATCACTCGAAGCGGCCCACGAGAACCGAGGCCAGATGCGTGTACGCCAGAGCCGCGGGATCACCCGGCGTCCGCAGCACCACCGGCTGGCCGGCGGAGAATGCGTCGGATGTGGCCGCGGTCCGCGGGATCGTGACGTCGAACACCAGGTTCGACGGCAGGTGCCGTCGCACGTAATCCACCACCCGCTCGCTCGCCGGATTGTCGCGCTCGTGCATCGTCAGAAGCAGCCCGTCCAGCGTGAGCTTCTCGTTCTCCTGCACGATGTCCTGGATCCCGCGCAGGATCTGCGGTGTCGTCTGCAGCGCGAGAGGCTCGCACTGGAGCGGTACGATCACATGGTCGCTTCCCTCGAGCACTCGCCGCGTCACCGGTCCCAGGCCCGGCGGACTGTCCACCACCACGACTTCGCAGCGGGCCTTCGACGTCTCCAGCAGATCTGGCAGCACGCGCGTGTCCGCCACGAGCTGCTGGAACATGACGTGATCGGTCTCGTCGGTCACGGTGCCGGCCAGCATCACCCGCAGCCAGGGAAGCGCGGTCGGCAGAATGACGTCGCGAAGCGGGCGCGCGCCATTCAGGTAATCAGCGAAGCCGTACGTCGGGTGGCCGCGGCGCAAGCCAACGCCGTAGCGAACGGAGCCCTGCGGATCCACGTCTATGATGAGCGTCTTCATGCCGCGCTTCGCGAACGCGGCCGCGAGATTCACCGCCGTCGTGGTCTTGCCTACGCCGCCTTTCTGGCTGACGACGGATAAAACGTGACCCACTCAGTCCCCGGCTTCTGACGGCGGAACGCTGTCGAGATCGCCGCCGTGACTGGGCCGGCCGTCGGCCGAGCTCAGCTGATCGAGGGTGGCGCGCGCGTGCGCGATCCAGCGCTCCGCGTCGGGTCCGGTCGGCGGATCCATCAGGAACGCCTCGAGATGATACGCGGCGTCCGCGACGGAGCCGCGCTTCAAGAGCAGGAACGCGAGGCCGTAGTGCGAGCCGGAGAGCGTGGGCTCGATCTCGAGAGCGCGCTTGTAGGCGCGGATCGCCTCTTCCTGCCGTCCCGTCTTGGAGAAAGCGATCGCCATGTTCTGGAGCGCACGGTAGTTGTTCGGCTGATCGCGGAGGGCGAGCCGGTACGAAGTCAGCGCGGCGTCGTAGTCGCCCTGACGTTCGAGCGCCAGCGCTTCGCCCAGGTAATCGACGCGCTGCGCTTTTGCCCCGCTCTTCGAGCCTCCGCCGGTGAGGCGGCTCCACCATGACATGATGCGTTAAGCTATTCCAGGAGCGTGACATCCGCTATCGCGGCTGGCGGTCGCGCCGAGCGGTTTTTGTGACGGTGGCCTGAGGATTTCGGACTGAGGCCGCAAAGTCCTCAGTCCGCAATCCGTAGTCCTCCGACTAGCTTTGAAGTCGCCAATGTCTCCACGTCGATACGCAGTCGATCCGTCAAAAGGTGTCCTCCACGTGGAGTGGCCGCTGTTCGGCGAGCTGTCCCGCGCGCTGGCCCTGAAGGTCGCGCGGAGCTACGACCCGGAGATCGTGCTCGGCGTCGCAACCGCGGGCGTGGTTCCGGGAGCGGTCGTCGCCGCAATCCTGCACCGCGAGTTCCACTCCATCGTCGTAAGCCGGAGTCTGGCGGCGGATACCGTGCGCGAGACGCCGCAGGTCCTCTCGGCCGCGCCGGCCGCGGTGCGCGGCAAGCGGGTTCTGATCGTGGACGAGACGTGCGATCAGGGAGACACGATGCGGCTGGCCGTCGGAGCGGTCGTGAACGCTGGGGCCTCGGAAGTCCGCACCGCCGTGAGCTTCAGGACCGGGAGCTACGTTCCCGACTTTCACGCGCTGGCCACCGAGAGCACGATAGTTCTTCCGTGGGACCGCGAGGTGCTGGTGGAGGGCGAGCTGGTGCCGAATCCGCTGTACAAGGACGCCATTCAGGCGGCCGGCACATTTCAAACCGGCTCCAAGCGCTGAGCCTCACTCCGTGAGCTGCGTCACCTCTTCGTAGCTCTCTCCTGCGCTCAAGCCGGCATAAATAGAGTCGACCATCTCGGGCGTGCCGATCACGAACCGGCATTCGCGCCCCGAGCCCAACCCGGCGCATTCGAGCTCCATGACGCCGAGCTCGTACCCGGCTAGTCCCGCGAAGAATCCATGCAGAAGTCCTGTCGTGAGGTGACACCCGAATTGCGACGCCTCGTGCCGCTGCGTCTCCCAGCAGTCCCGGACCGTCACCTCGACCAGAGAGTCGGACCTTGCCGCCACCGTCGTGTCGCCCCAACCACACTCGCGGAGGAACAGCGCGGTCAGCTCCCTGAAGTCGTCGAGCGGCAGGCCCGCGAGGTCGTCAACGCCCGCGTCCCGCGACCAGCCGGCGAACGCATCGAGCAGCACTCCGCCGCCGGCGTCGCCGACCGCACGGAGCGTCTCCATGTCCGCTTCGCCCGGCAGGTCGAGCAACAGGTGCACGACTTCGCGTGGCATCGAGATCATTCCGGCCGGCGGCCTATCGCTCATTGCGTGTAACTATCCTACCGGAGCGACGCGCCGCAAGAGCTCCGCTTCATCCACTATCTCGACGCCGAGCGTACGCGCGCGGTCGAGCTTGCCTCCGGCCTCTTCGCCCGCGACGACGAAGCTGGTCGCCTTCGACACGGAGCTCGTGACGCGGCCGCCGTGCGCCTCGACGAGATCAGTCGCCGCCTTTCGGGAGAGCGTAGGCAGCGTGCCCGTTACGACGACGGTTTTTCCCGCCAGCGCCGTTCCGGTGATTTCCGGACGCGGCTCGCTGAAATTCACGCCGGCGGCGCGCAGCTTCTCGACCTCATCGCGGGCGCCTGGGTCGGCAAAGAAATCCGCCGCAGCCTGCGCGATCACTGCGCCGATACCGCGGATCTTCGAGATCTCTTCGGCGCTCGCCGCCGCAACCGCGTCGAGCGTGCCGAAGTGGCGCGCGAGCAGCTGGGCCGCCGACTCGCCGACGTGGCGGATGCCCAATCCGTACAGCAGCCGTGAGAGGGGCTGCGCGCGCGAAGCGTCGATCGCCTTCACCAGGGTCGCGGCGCTCTTTGCCGCGTAGCCTTCCAGCTTCAGGAACTGCTCCGGAGTGAGCGCGTACAGATCGGCGGCGTCGCGCACGATGCCCGCCTCGATGAGCTGCTCGATGCGCGCGTACGACAGGCCGCGGATGTCCATCGCCCCGCGCGAGGCGAAATGCACCAATCCTTCCAGGCGCCGCCCGGGACACGCGACGTTCGGGCAGTAGGTCAGCGCTTCGCCCTCCTCCCGGATCGCCGGCGTGTTGCAGCTGGGGCAGCGCGTCGGCATCTCCCACTCCCGCTCCCCGCGCGGCGCGGTCGTGACCGGCGCGATGAGCTGCGGGATGACGTCCCCCGCCCGCTTCACCTGCACACGATCTCCGACACGCAGGCCGCGCTGCCTTACAAAATCCTCGTTGTGGAGCGTGGCGAGCTTGACCGTCGTTCCGCCGATCTCCACGGGCCTGAGCACGGCGTACGGATTGAGCGCGCCCGTCCGGCCGACGTTCACCTCGATGGCGAGCAGCTCCGTCTCGCCGATGTCCGGCGCGAACTTGCGCGCGACCGCCCACCGCGGGACGCGACCACTGATGACGCCGAGCTCGTCCTGCACGCGGAACTGGTCTACTTTGATGGCGCCGCCGTCGATTGCGAAGTCGAGGGACGCGCGCAGCTCGTGCTCGAGAGCGTAGGACCACTCACAGACTTCGTCGATAGTGCGGCACCGCTTTCGGTGCGGCGCCACCGGGACGCCCCAACCGGCGAGCGCGTCCAGCACTTCCCACTGCGTCTGGAATGGGAGCGGATCTGAGGCGGCGACGGCGTATCCGAAGAAGCCCAGGGGGCGCGACGCCGTGACGGACGGGTCGAGCTGCCGCAGCGATCCGGCGGCCGCGTTTCTCGGATTGGCGAACAGCGCTTCGCCTCCTTGCGCCCGCGCGAGGTTCATCGCCTCGAACGCGCTGAACGGGAAGTAGATCTCGCCGCGTATCTCCATGGTGGCGCGTGGAGCGCGCTGTCCGAGCCGCAGCGGCACGTCCCGGACGGTTCGCACGTTGTTCGTGACGATCTCGCCCACGGCTCCGTTGCCGCGCGTGGCGGCGCGCACGAGCACGCCATCCTCGTACGTGAGACTCACCGCGAGCCCGTCGATCTTGAGCTCGGCCGTGTAGCCCGATCGCCGCACGTCCTCGCCGGCGAGGCGCAGCAGCTTTTCCTCCCAGGAGCGCAGCTCGTCGTCGTCGAATGCGTTGTCGAGCGACAACATGGGCACGACGTGCTCATACTTCTCGAGCTGGCTCGCCGGCGCGGCTCCCACGCGCAGCGTCGGCGAGTCGGGAGCCCGGAGATCGGGGTACTGCTCCTCGATCTGCTGCAGCTCCCGGAAGAGGCGGTCGTACTCCGCGTCGGCCATCCGTGGACGGTCGAGCACGTAGTACTCGTGCGACGCGCGACTCAGCGCGTCGCGGAGCTCAGCCGCGCGGGCCGCCGGCTTCCCGGCCACGACCGGAGCTAGCTGTTGGAATGCGCCGGAGCCGCGGCGACGTCCTCGGGCTCCAGCGGTCTTGCATGCGCTTTGAATTCGTCACTGTCGAAACGTACAACCCTGTCCCGCCCCCGTTCCTTGGCGACGTAGAGTGCATCGTCGGCCGACCGGATCAGCTGGTCGCGAGACGAGATTTGCGGGTGCGGCCACGCGGCGACTCCGCAGCTGACGGTCCGACGTATCCGCTCCTCTTCATAGGCGAAGGTATGTGACTCGATCCTGTCCCTGACTCGCTCGGCGAACGTCACGGCAGCGTCGAGCACCGTCCCCGGCAGGATGATGAGGAACTCTTCGCCGCCATAACGGCCCACGCGGTCGATCTCGCGAGCCTGCTCCTTGATGAGGTCGGCAAACTGGCGCAGGATGGCGTCGCCCGCCAGGTGTCCGTATGTGTCGTTCACCGACTTGAAGTGATCGATGTCGCACATCACCACTGACAGCGGCTCGTGCAGCCGCAGCGAATGCTCGAACATCTCGTGCAGCCGCTCCTCGAGATACCGGCGGTTGTCGAGCCCCGTCAGGCCGTCAGTCTGGGAGACCCGACGCAGGCGGTCGTTCATCTCTTCGAGCTCGCGCTCCCTGCTCTCGAGATCTTCCTGCAGCTTCTTGATCCGGAGCATCGAGCGGACGCGCGCCTCGAGCTCGGCGAAGTTGATGGGCTTGGTGATGTAGTCGTCCGCGCCTGCATCCAGCCCTTCCACGCGGCTTTCCGTGGAATCCAGCGCCGTTTGCATGATCACGGCGATGAAGGGGAGGCTTTCGTCGTTCTTGATCCGTCGAACGACTTCGATGCCGCTAAGCTTCGGCATCATGACGTCTAGGAGAATGAGAGCGGGCGGGTTCTCCCGGACGGAATCGAGCGCCTGCTGTCCGTCGGCCGCCGTGCGCACCACGTAACCGCGCGCCGCCAGGCGCGCGCGCAGCAGCTCTACGTTGTCTTCCTGATCGTCGACGACGAGGATCGAAGCGGCGTCCGGCCTCGGGCGTTCCTCACTTGCCATCGCTTCGTCCGAGGAACCGCTGAACCTCCGCAACCACCGCTCGCGGCTCGCACGGCTTGGCCAGGTAACCGTCGCACCCGACTTCCATCGCCTTCTCCCGATCCGACGCCAGGGCGTGCGCGGTGAGGGCGATGATCGGAATGTGCTTGGTGTCGGGATCGTGCTTCAGAACCTGCGTAGCCTCCCATCCATCAATGATGGGAATGCTTATGTCCATCAGAATCAGATCGGGCTTCTGGGCGCGGGCCTTGGCTATTCCTTCCTCGCCATTCAACGCCTCCGACACCTCGTAGCCGAAGTGGCGCAGGATCGTGGAATACACGATACGATTATCTTCGTTGTCCTCCACCAGGAGGACAGTCTTTCCGTTCGCTTCCATCAAAATTTCCTCGCACGGGTATTGCGAATTGAGTGCAGAAGCAAGTTCCTTACCACGCCCATCCCCCTCCCATGCCTGACAACGCAACGCAGCCTAGCGACGAGAAGGACGACGGAATCTTCGAGATCGAAGGTCAGCCGTTTACCGAGACAAGGGACCTGGGCAAGATGGCAACTATAATCGCCGGTGTCGCCGTGGGCGCCATGATAGGAGCGGGAGCGGCGCTGCTGCTGGCGCCGGGGAGCGGGGACGAGACGAGGTCCGCGATCAAACGGCGCGTGCGGAAGCTTACCCGGCGGGAGCGCGGCGTGTGGAAATCGCTTTCCCGCGCCCTCGAGGAAGCCGCCAACGAGACCGCGGCCAAGTCGCGGCTCCGTGCCCGGAAAGCCGAAGCCGCCGCCGCGTCCGCGGTGGTGAAAGCGGCGACTTAGGGCAGCGCGCGCAGCCCGGCTTCCGCCTGGGCCTTGTACCGCTCGTCGTTGTAGTCGGCGAGAGGCAGCCGCGTCGCGGTCTCGTACGACCGCCTCGCGGCGGCGGTGTCCTTGCGATCCCTGTACACGTCGCCCAGCTCGAGATGGTGAATGATGCGATCGGGCGACAGCTTGACCGCCTGCTCGAGATGGCGCACGGCGTTCGCCCAGCTGGCGGCGCCGAGCGCGCGGCCGCCAAGGAAGTTCCGCGCGATCATGCGCTCGAACCCGCTCAGCCGCATCACCTCGGCGTTCCACACGCCCAGAATGTGGTGGCAGCCTGAGTGCGCGGGGTTGAGCCGGACACATTCGAGCGCTTGCTCGCGAATCGTGGTGGCGTATTTGACTTTATCGCGGATGCCCAGCGACAGACTCGTCTTGCCGAGCGCCCGGGCCAGCGAGAAGTGTCCTTCCGCATCGGCCGGCTGTAGCGCCACGGCGCGGCGCGCGTACCGCTCGCCCGTTCGAAAGAGCTGAAATCTCCGGTCGTTCGACGACACCGGGCCGCTCGCGAGATCGAGAGCGCTGCGCGATGCCTTCCACAGCGCCTCGTAGTTGTCCGGGTCCGCCGCGAGCGCGCGCTCGTACGCGGCGAGCGCCTCCTCCGCGCGCATGGCGCGATACTCGCGATCACCGGTGGCGAGCTCCGCGCCGGGCGATTGAGCCGCCGCAGTAGACCATGCCGTGGCCAGCAGAGCGAAGGCAAGAATCGCGTTCCGCATGTTTCGTGGTCTCCTGAATGTCAATCCGCGCCGACACCTAGCCCGCGTCTCAGCCGCCGGTAGCTTTGCACCTTCGTAATACCCAACATCCACGAAATGATCGTCACCAGAGTCATCGAGCGCAAACGCGACGGCGGCCGCGTCACTCCGGGGGAGTGGCGCGAGCTGACCCGCGGGTACGCTGCCGGGTCGATTCCCGACTACCAGATGGCATCGCTGCTGATGGCGATCTTCCTGCGTGGTCTCGACAAGGCGGAGACTGCCGCGCTCACGGACGCGATGATAGAGAGCGGCGCCCGCCTCGACCTGTCGCACGTCTCGCTGCCGCGCATAGACAAGCACTCGACGGGAGGCGTAGGCGACAAGGTCTCCCTGATTCTCGCGCCGCTCATCGCCTCGCTGGGCGTGGCAGTCCCGATGATGTCCGGGCGCGGGCTGGGCCACACCGGCGGGACGCTCGACAAGCTCGAATCGATTCCCGGATTCCGCACCCGGCTCTCGCTAGCGGAAGTCCGGGCTCAGATAGAAAAGCTCGGCTGCGCCCTGTTCGGCCAGTCGGAGGAGATCGCCCCCGCGGACAGGAAGATGTACGCGCTACGCAGCGCCACGTCCACGGTGGAAGCGATCCCGCTCATTGCATCGAGCATCATGAGCAAGAAGCTGGCGGAGGACCTCACCGGCCTCGTGCTCGACGTGAAGCGCGGGTCCGGCGCGTTCATGCAGACGATGGACCTCGAGCTCGCGAAGGCGATGATCGAGCTGGGCACCGAGCACGGCTGTCCGGTGGTCGCGCTGGCGACGGCGATGGACCGCCCGCTGGGGCGTGCATGCGGAAACGCGCTGGAGGTAGAAGAGGCGATCGCAGCGCTGCACGACGAGGGTCCCGACGATCTGATGGAAGTGACCTACGCGCTCGGCGCAGAGATGCTGCTGCTTGCCGGTGTCGCGGAGACGCACCTCGACGCGCGCGATCTGATGCGGCAGGCGATCGAGTCCGGCCGCGCCGCGCAGAAGTTCCAGCGGATCATCGAAGCGCAGGGCGGGGATCCGCGGGTGGTGGACGATCCCGCGCTGCTGCCGCAGGCGAGCGCGGTCGAGATATTCACCGCGGTGCACGACGGAACTGTGCATCGCGTCGAGCCGCGGACGATCGGACACGGCCTGGTTGAGCTCGGGGCGGGGCGCGTGCGCGTGGACGACGGGATCGACCCGGGCGTGGGCTTCGTGATCACAGCCAAGCCCGGCGATCAGGTAAAGAAGGGCGAGGCTCTGGCGACCGTGTTCGCGGCCGGCGAGGAGGGGCTACGCAAGGGATTGGACGTGCTGGCGCGAGCGATCATCATCGGGCAGGGCCCGGCGATGTCGCTGCCGTTGATCTCACACCGCGTTACAATCGCGGGGGTCGAGGAGTACGTGGCTTAAGGTCTTTGGATTTTGGTTTTTGGATTTTGGTAGCGACGGCGTTCACAAAAAACGAAAATCCAGAAACCAAAATCGCCTCTTAGATGTCCAGGTTCGAGACGAACTTCGCGTTCTGCTCAATGAACAATCTGCGCGGCTCCACCTCGTCGCCCATCAGCGTCTGGAAGAGCATGTCCGCGTGCACCGCGTCCTCGATCTCGACCTTAAGGATCGTGCGCGTGTCCGGATCCATCGTCGTCTTCCAGAGCTGGCTCGGGTTCATCTCTCCGAGACCCTTGTAGCGCTGGATTCCGACCGACGCGCGGCCCTCGCCGTTGCCTAGCCGGGCGGTGAGCTCGTTCCGCTCCGCTTCGTTGTACGCGTAGTACTCCTCGCGGCCCTTGGCCACGCGATACAGCGGCGGCTGAGCGATGTAGATGAACCCAGCCTCGATCAGCTGCGGCATCTGCCGGTAGAAGAACGTGAGCAGCAGCGTCCGGATGTGCGCGCCGTCCACGTCGGCGTCCGTCATCAGGATGATCTTGTGATAGCGCGCATTCTCGAGAGTGAAGTCCTCTTTGATCCCCGCGCCGATCGCGGTGATGATCGTCCGGATCTCCTCGTTGGAGAACACCTTGTCGATCCGCGCCTTCTCGACGTTGAGAATCTTGCCGCGCAGCGGCAGGATAGCCTGGAAGGACCGGTCGCGCCCCTGCTTGGCTGAGCCGCCGGCGCTGTCACCCTCTACGAGATAGATCTCGCACAGCCGCGGGTCCGAGAGCGAGCAGTCGGCGAGCTTGCCGGGCAGATTGCCGATGTCGAGCGCCGACTTCTTCCGAGTGAGATCCCGCGCCTTTCGCGCCGCTTCGCGCGCGCGCGCCGACGCCACCGCTTTCTCGATGACGATGTTCGCGACCCGGGGATGCTCCTCGAGGTACGCGGCAAGCTGCTCGTTGACGACCGTCTTGACCGCGC
Source organism: Gemmatimonadaceae bacterium (assembly GCA_035527035.1). Lineage (GTDB taxonomy): Bacteria > Gemmatimonadota > Gemmatimonadetes > Gemmatimonadales > Gemmatimonadaceae > JACDCY01. The sequence continues at coordinate 16,739 of DATLBG010000087.1, forward strand.
CCTCGGCCTCCGAGTTGCCGAGCTTCGTCTTGGTCTGACCCTCGAACTGCGGCTCGCGGATCTTGATCGAAAGCACTGCGGTGAGGCCTTCGCGGACATCGTCGCCGGTGAGCGTGAAGTCGGCCTTCTTGAGCGCGTTGCCCTTCGCGGCGTACGCGTTGATCGTGCGCGTCAGCGCCGACTTGAAGCCGGTGAGGTGAGTCCCGCCCTCGTGCGTGTTGACGTTGTTCACGAAAGAGAAGACGTTGTCGTTGTAACCGTCGTTGTACTGAAAGGCGATCTCGATTCCGATGTCGTCGCGCTCGGCCTCGATGTATACGATCTCCTGGTGGAGCGGCTTCCGATTGATGTTGAGGAAGCGCACCATCTCCCTCAGCCCGCCCTCGGCGTGGAAGACCTCTTCCTTCTCCTGGCCCTCGCGCTCGTCCTTGAGCGTGATCGTGACGCCCTTGTTGAGGAAGGACAGCTCGCGCAGCCGCGTCTCGAGAGTCGCGTAGTCGTAGTGCAGCTCCGTAAAAATCTCGGGATCGGGCTTGAACCAGACTTTGGTGCCGGTCTCCTTCCCGATTTTCTTGAGCACTTCGAGCTTGGTCTTCGTGTGACCGCGCACGAAGTCCATGTAGTGCTCCTTCCCGCCGCGGCAGACCCAGACCTTGAGCTGCTCCGAGAGCGCGTTGACTACGGATACGCCGACGCCGTGCAAGCCGCCGGACACCTTGTAGCTGGACTTGTCGAACTTTCCGCCGGCGTGCAGCACAGTCATCGCGAGCTCGACGCCCGGAATCTTCTCGATCGGATGCATGTCCACCGGAATTCCGCGCCCGTCGTCCTGCACGGTGATCGAGTCGTCCTTGTGGATCCACACGCCGATGTTGTGCGCGTACCCGGCCAGCGCCTCGTCGATAGAGTTGTCTACGACCTCGTACACGAGATGGTGAAGACCGCGGCCCGATGTGGAGCCGATGTACATGCCGGGACGTTTACGAACCGCTTCCAGTCCCTTGAGTACCTGGATCTGGCCTGCGTCGTAACTGGCCGTCGGCTCTTCGGTCAGAGTCTTCGCCATGATTTCAGTTGGTGGGAAACGGGGAAAAAACGGTGGGAACGCGAACGGGTTCGGGCGCGAAAACGGACACCGAAACTAGACCGAAAGCACGTTGATCATCACTGCCTGAAATATACGGGAACCGGGGCCCTCGCGCAATAAATATCCGGCCCCTTAAATCTTTGCGGTAAAAGCGCTTACCGCTTGAGCCGAAAACGTATTTTTTTGACGGTCTTGCGGTCCTTTCGGGCGTTCAGAGAGCGGAGGATTTCGGGTTCCAGCAGCGACAGCTCGGACATCCACGCGTTGGTCTTCACCGCGACGAGCAAAGTCCCGTCGGAAGTGACGTACAGCGCCTCGGTTACGGCAGCGATCTGCTTGCCGACGAGCTTTGGCCAAGCCGTGACGGCGCCGGCATCGTCCACGCGGCGCTCGAGGCCGGATTTCTTGAGGTAGGTCGAGACCGAGTCGGAGATCGGGGCGGGACGGGAACGCTTTCGCTGCTCGGCCATACAGTCAATCTCGTGGCTTGGAGTCTCTAACGACAGTTCTTGACAACGGGACCGGAGCTACTGCGAAATCACTCCCGCCCGAATGCTCCATCGCTCGACCCGGGACAGCTCCACCGGAATCTCTTCCGCCTTCGGCACGCAAAGGAATGTCTGCCCGAACCCGCTGTCCCCGAGCAGCTCGAGAATCGCGGCCGACCGTCTCGAGTCCAGTTCCGCGAACGGATCGTCGAGCAGCAGCACCGGCTTCGCTCCGCGGCTTTCCTGAAGTGTCGCGGCCTCCAGCATCCGCAGCGCGATCGCGCCCGTTCGCTGCTGGCCCGCCGAAGCAAACTCCCGCATCTCGCGACCCGCCAGCTCCAGCACCAGCTCGTCCCGGTGCGGCCCGGCGTGCGTGATGCCGCGGCGAAGATCGATGGCCCGGTGCTCCTCGAGCGAGGCCGCCAGCGCGGCGCGCGTGTCGGTCGTGCCGGCCTGCCGCGCGCGGTAACGCACGCTCGTGATCTCGCTCTCCCCGATCGCGGCGCACAGCTTGCCGAACTCCCGCGCTCGCGCTTCCGCCCATTCCGCGCGCGCGTCCACCAGTACTGCGCCGTGCTCGGCCATCGGCGGCTCCCACACCTCGATCTCTGCCTCGCTCCCCGCGCCCCGCATCGCCGCGCGCAGCGCCGAGTTCCGCTGCTGAAGCGCGGTCCTGTAGCTGTGCAGCGCGTGCAGATACTTTCGAGACGTCGCTGCGAGCATGATGTCCAGGTACCGGCGTCGCTCGGCGGGCCCGCCGGACACCAGTTGCGCGTCGCGCGGAGAGAACATGACCGTGGGCGCGTGGCCAAACGCGTCGCTCAGCCTGTCCGGCTTTTTCCCGTCTATCGTGGCTTTCTTGCGGCGGGTCGCGCGCTCGAAGCCGATCGAGAGCGCTGTCGTGACGGACCCCGATTCCACCGCCGCGCCGAGATGAAAGCCCTCGGAGCCGAACCCGACGACGTCCACGTCGAGGGCGCCTCTGAAAGAGCGGAGCAGCTGCAGGTAATACAGCGCCTCGAGGAAGTTCGTCTTCCCGTGGCCGTTCTCACCGATGAGCACCGCGCCGGCGCGCGGGATATCGATCTTTGCGGGCGCGAGGTTGCGAAAGCCGGTTACTGAGAGAGCGGTGACGACTACGGCCGGATCGTCCTGATCTTCCGGCGTCACTTCCCCTTGAAGGACGGCGCGCGCTTCTCGACGAACGCGGCGGTGCCTTCCTTCATGTCTTCGCTCGCCGCGAGCAGGCCGAAGTGGTTGGCCTCCAGCAGGAGACCTTCTTCCAGCGACATCTCCATTCCACGGTCCGCCGCCTCGATGCACAGCGCGAGCGCCAGGGGGCCGTTGGCGAGGATCAGCCGCAGGAGCTCGCGCGTGGCGCTCATCAGCTCGGCGGCGTGCACAACGCGGTTCACCAGCCCGATTCTGAGAGCTTCGTTCGCGTCGATCGTCTCGCCCGTCAGCAGCAGCTGGAGCGCGCGGCCTTTGCCGACGAGTCGCGGCAGCCGCTGGGTTCCGCCGTATCCGGGGCAAAGGCCGAGCTTCACTTCCGGCTGTCCGAACTTCGCCTGGTCCGACGCGATGCGGATATGGCAGGCCATAGCCAGCTCGCAGCCGCCGCCGAGCGCGAAGCCATTGATCGCCGCGATCACAGGCTTGGAGCAGGTCTCGATGCGGCGAAAGACGTCCTGACCGCCGCGGGCGCGGGCTTTGGCTACGACCGGAGACTGGCCGGCCAGCTCGCGGATGTCCGCGCCGGCGACGAACGCGCGTCCGGCACCGGTGATGATCGCTCCGCCGATGTCCTCCCGGACGCGGATCTCGTCGATCGCCTGTCCGAGCTCGGCCACGGTGGCGTCGTTGAGGGCGTTCAGCTTGTCCGGGCGGTTGATCGTCAGCGTCGCCACCCGGTCAGCGACTTCGAGCGTGAGGAATTGGTAAGCCATGCTCGTGAAGATGGCGGGAATTAGCTTGTGAGTCTATGGCGAGTAAATGGATTCTGCGGCAGGGTACCCGGACTCGCGGTTTCCGGTACGTCGCGCCCCCCGGGGCGGGCCGGATGGACGCGGCGGTGCGCGAACGTATCCGGTCGCTCGCTATTCCGCCGGCGTGGAAGAACGTCCACGTCGCGTGGGACTCGCGCGCCGCCATCCAGGCGTGGGGATTCGACGCGCGCGGGAGAAAGCAGTACCGCTATCACGCCCGCGCGGTGGCCAAGGGCGAGCTCCGCAAGTTCTACCGGGTGCGGCAGATGGCCCGCGACCTTCCAGCGATACGCCGCAAGGTCACGGCGGACTCGCGCCGGCGCGGCTTCGCTCGGGAGAAGGTGGCCGCCGTCGTCGTGCGGCTGATCGCCCACGGCTTCTTCCGCATCGGAAACGAGCGATACGTGAAGGAGAACAACACGTTTGGAATGACGACGATGCGGAAGTCGCACGTCGGCGTGTTCGGCGAGAACATCGTGTTCGACTATCGCGGCAAGGGCAGCATCAGGCAGCGGCAGATAGTGGTCGATCCGGAGCTGTCGCGTTTGATTCGCGCGATGCTCGAGACGCCCGGGCCGGAATTGTTTCGCTACCGGGACAAGGACGGCTGGCACAACCTCGACGCCAGGGAAGTGAATGAGTACTTCCGGTCGCTCACCGATTTTCCGTACACGGTCAAGGACTTTCGCACCTGGGGCGGGACGCTGCGCGCGGCGACCGTGCTCGCCGAGCTCGGGCCCGGAGGGAGCCGCACGGAGGCGAAGCGCAACGTGGTGACCGCTCTCCGGCTCGTCGCATCGGAGCTGGGGAACACTCCCGAGATCTGCCGCAAATCGTACGTCCATCCCGCGGTCATCAACCAGTACACCCGGCGCGGCGCGACGATCGAATGGAAGCGCCCGCGCTCGGGGCCGACCGATCCGCTGTCCCACGCGCCGGAGGAGAAGGCGCTGATAACTTTCCTCGACAAGTATTTTCCCGAGCGCCGCAAGCAGCCGCGGATCGAGGATTCGAATGCGTGATGCAGGCATCTCTCCGCGAGCCGCGAAGCGTCGGCTCTCGCTAATCCGCGCCGGCCGGCGCGCGCTGCTGCTCCTGGCGTTCCCATTCGCGATGGACGGCTGGTTCGGCGCGGACAAGCTGAAGCACTTTTTCATGTCGGCGTTCATCCAGAGCATGGCGTACAGCTCCGCGCGCGCCGCCGGCGCGTCGCACGACGGCGCTTTTGTCTCCGCCACCGCGGCGACCGTGGGCTTTGGCGTCGGCCGCGAGATCTACGACGGACGGGTGAAGCGCGCGTTCAGCTACAAGGACCTGGTCTGGGATGGCGCCGGACTCGCCGCCGGGATGGTCCTCGTGAACAACGCGCGGCGATAGCACGCCGGTGCAGTAAGCAGAGTTGATCCTAATCGGGGAGCTTTCGCTGTGGATCGCGCTGCTGATGGCGGTCTGGGGCGCGGCCGTCTCCTTCGCCGCCGGCATCCAGCGGAGGGGCGATCTGATCGCGAGCGGAGAGCGCGCCGCGCATGCCGCGCTCTTCATGCTCGCGCTCGCATCTCTCGGACTATGGACCGCGCTCATCGCGCGCGACTTTTCCCTGGCCCATGTCGCTGCGTCCACCAGCGCAAATCTCCCGCGGGTCTATACGCTGGCTGCCTTCTGGGCAGGCCCGGCCGGATCGCTGCTCCTCTGGTCGGTGATTCTCGCGGCGTGCTCCGCGGTCGCGGTCCGCGCGAATCGCGCGCGCAACGGCGCGGCGAAGCCATTCATGACCGGCACGCTCGCCGCGACGCTTGCATTCGCGGTCGCCGCCCTCTGCCTCGCCGAGAATCCGTACCGCCGGATCAACTGGATTCCGCTGGACGGGCAGGGGATGCTCCCGCTGCTGCAGCAGCCCGGGATGACCGTGCATCCTCCGATCCTGTACCTCGGGCTGGCAACGACCGCGGTGCCGCTCGCTCTTGCTGTGGACGCGCTGCTCCGTCGTGGCATTGACGCGGGCACACTCCTGACGATGCGGCGCTGGGTGATCGTGTCGTGGCTTTTTCTCACCGCCGGAATACTGCTCGGCATGTGGTGGGTCTATGCGGAGACGGGCTTGCCCGGCTCATGGACGCGCGATCCCATCGGGAGCGCGGCGCTTTTTCCCTGGGCGGTCAACACCGTGTTGCTTCACTCGCTGGGCGGACGCGGCGCGCGCGAGCGCTTGCTTCACGTAAATGTGCTGCTCGTCTTTCTCGCGTTTCTGTTCGCGATGTACGGGGCCTTTGTCGCGCACGGCGGGATCGTGTCGAGCGCGCACTCGTACGCGCGGTCGCCGGTCCGGGGTTGGGCCGGCGCTTTCCTCGTTCTGGCCTTCGCGGCTCTCGGTTATCTCCTCACTCGACTGAGCACCCTGAAGGGCGTTGATGGGCGAAGCGTGCCGGCGTCGCCCGCGCCGAGGGCGTCGAGGCTTTCACTACCGGTCATTTACGCCGGGCTCGCGGCGATTGTCGTGGTACTGGCCAGCCAGCAGCTCAGGCGGGATTACGACGTCACCTTGATCCCGGGGCAGCCGCGGGAGCTGCGGGATCCTTTCGGCGGGGCGTGGCGATTCACGAGCCAGGGCGTGTCGCAGTACGGCGAGCTGAACAGAGCCGTCGTTGCCGGCGCTCTCGACGTGGCGCGGGGCAGTCGCAGTGCTGGAATGATCAAGGCCGAGCGGCGGCAATACCTGAACAGCCGCGGCGAACAGACCTCGGGACCGTGGCCGGAGACCGCAACGCTGAGCTCCATGACGCAGGACGTTCAGGTGACGGCGCTCGAGTTCGGAGACGACGAGCAGCTGCGCGCGCGGATCGCGTTCAATCCATTGGTGGCCTGGATGTGGATCGGGGGACTGGTCGTGATGCTTGGCGGCGCGATGGCGTTGCTGACCACCGAGCGGAGCGAGGCGTGACCGCGATGATCGTGGGAACGGCGCTCGCGTTGCTCGCGCTGGCGTACGTGCTGCACCCGCTTTTAGCGGGAACCGAGCCCCGGCCATCGGCCGTTGGTGTGAGAGTGTGCCCGAAGTGTGGGCGGGCGGTTGAGGACGATGCGATGTTCTGTTCGAATTGTGGGTCGTCGCTGGTAGCTTCGAGCTGACAACGGGTTCGGGTTACAGGTCGTAGGTCGTAGGTTTTGGTTAACGACCGGTCACGGGTTGACGGTAGGGGTGGTGACCGCGGCAACCAACGACCGTGTACCGGTAACCAGTAGTTAACCATCACCCACGACCTATCACCTGTTACCCGAACCTGTTTTCAGCTTTTACACCTCGCCGAGCTCCAACCGCTTCGTCGCCATCCTCAACGGGACCAGAGTCGCAGCGACGCACAGCACCGCCACCAACGCGAACCCCACAACCATCTCCGTCGGATCGGCTTCACCCCGGTACGTGAGGCTTCGCACGTACGAATAGACCGGCCGCGCTTCGAGCACAACTACCGCTCCGATCAGCGCGATCGAGGTCATCATGTAGAACAGCCCGCCGAAAGAAGTGGGAATCTGCGCAGCGTTCTCCGTCTCGTACTGCGGGAACATCGTCCCGAACCCCATCGCCATCCCGCTCAGCGCGAAGGTGAGCAGCGTGATGGTTCCGATCGAGACGAACATCATGAACTCGGTCACCTGCAGCAGCACGTTGGTGATGAAGACGATCGCGAGCGCGACGATCAGCAGCGGCAGCGTCCCGACCCAGAACTTCGACCATAGCACGTCTTTGACCGGCAGCGGACTCGACCGCAGCAGCCAGAGCGTGCGCCCCTCGAGGCTCACCGACGGAAAGACAAAGCGAGCCGCGACAGCCGAGAGCACGAACCCGGCGATCGCCAGGTTGAGGAAGGGGACGATGTTCGCCAGCAGGAACGTCACTCCTTCCGTTCGCAGCGGAAGGAACTTGATGTTGAAGATGTACACGGCCACGAGCACGGCGAGCAGAATCAGCTGCGACCACTGCGTGGTGTCCCGGAAGAAGATGCGCGTCTCCTTGAGGATCATCTCGCGCCGCCGGATCGACAGCGGGGCGAGCAGTCTCCGCGCGACGCTCCTGGCGGGATCGGGCTTTCTGAATCGCGTAGAGCTCTCCTGCGACTTGCTGAATCCCTGCGCGTACAGCCGCTGGTGCAGCGCGGCCCCGAGCACGATCAGACCCGCGGTCGTGGACCACAGCAGCAGGAATGGCAGGTAATCGGGCTCGTACGTGAGCCAGCTCATCATTCCCGACTGGGCCCACTCGCTCGGCAGCAGGGGAGACGCCGGCGTCCTCAGCAGCGCGACGAAATCCACCAGTGAGCGGAACGATTCGGGGCGCGCGAGCTGCTCGGGCCGGATGAGCCGCACGAGGAGCGCGATCGCCGCGGCCGACAGCACGGTCACGAGGCCGAGGATGTCGCGCGTCCGGCGCGCCGGGAAAACGTTCACCAGCAGCAGCGTGATCGCGCTTCCGATCACCGCCGGAATCAGCAGGATCGGAATGAAGACGGAGAGCACTATGAGCGGGTACCACCAGCCGCCCTCGTAGATCAGGCCGTAAGCGGTGAACACCGGAATCGCCATCAGCACGACCATCCAGCTCGAGTTTACCGCGGTCTCGAGCAGCTTCGCCCCGTACAGCCGCAGCCAGTCCACGGGCGCCGACACCAGCAGGTCGAGGTCGCGGGCGAGGAAGAAGCTCGACAGAGAAGTGACGATGTTCGACAGCAGCAGAAGCGCGAAGAAGCTGAGCAGCGTGAGACCGAGCAGCTTCCCGGCGAGCAGCGCTCCTATCTCCGGGATCCCCCGGAAGTAGCGCAGCACTCTGAACAGCACGCCGAAGACGAAGAGCCAGAAGAACGCGCCGGCGATCGCGAAGAAGACCCAGCGCGTCGCGCGTCCGCGGGCGGACGAAGCAGACCGGGCGCGTACTGTCCACAACTTTGGCAGCAGCAGGTGAATCAGCTCACGCATCGAGCACCTGCACCAGCTTTCGCTGCGCTTCTTCCCCGGTGAGCTTGAGAAATATCGATTCGAGCCGCTCTGTCCCGTCTTCGGATTGCCGTCGAAGCTCCGCCATCGTCCCTTCGGCGCGGATCTTTCCGCCCTGGATGATCGCGATGCGGTCGCACAGCGACTCCGCGACTTCCAGCGTGTGCGTGGACATCATGATCGTGTGGCCGCGATTCACGTACTCGCGGAACAGGTCCTTGAGAATGCGAGCGGCTTTTGGATCGAGCCCCACCATGGGCTCGTCCACAACGATGACGTCGGGCCGGTGCACGAACGCGCTGGAAATGATGAGCTTCTGCCGCATGCCGTGGCTGTAGCTCTCGACCAGCTCGTCGCGCCAGTCCTCCAGGTCAAAAAGCGCGAGCAGCTCTCCCGCGCGATGCTCGATGTCCGGGCCCTGCTGGTCGTACAGCCCCGCCACGAACCGAAGGAACTCCGCGCCGGTGAGCTTCTCGTAGATGAACGGCCGGTCGGGGATGTAGCCGAGCTTGGCTTTGGCGGCGAGCGGATCCTTCACCACGTCCACGTCGCCGACAAGCACGGTTCCGGCCGTGGGGCGCAGGATCCCCGCGATCATGCGTAGCGTCGTGGTCTTTCCGGCGCCGTTGGGGCCCAGAAAGCCGAAAATCTCGCCCCGGGTCACCGAGAGGTTTATCGCGTCGACCGCGGTGAACTTGCCGTAGCGTTTTGTGAGAGAGCGGAGCTGGATCATCGAGATTGAGCTATTGGCTATTGGCTGTTGGCTATTGGCTTTTAGCCGGAACTGGTCGACGACGCGCATTGCGCCAGTTGTCGAACGCGATCTCATACGCGGTGCGCCGCAGCCGGCGGCCTTGCTGGTCCTCGGCTTCGACGATGCGTCCCGCGATGTCGATCCAGAAGGACGGCGGGAGGCCCTCACCCGTCACGCGCCACGCGCGCACGGTGTCCCGCAGGGCAGGCACCCACAGGCGGTCGCGCGTCTCGAAGTGCGCGCTGTCCACCACCACGAACAGCGACTCCGCGGCGATCACCAGCGGAATCTCGCGCGCGATGCGGGTGCGCGGATCCAGGATGCGGACGTCCATCGTCGCGCCCTTCCGCGGCTCTCGCGTGAGCATGAGCGGGAGCGCGGCCCACTGCGGCATGAACACCGGGTCTCGCGCTTCGACTTCCTGCATGCCGAGAAGCTCGCCACTCCTGTCGCCCGTGATGCGCAGCGAATCGTCGGAAGACCGGCGTACCGCGATGGTGATGGAATCGCGGGGGGATTGCATCAGGATGTTGATTTCGCGAAAGGATAGCGCGCGCGTGAACGTGGAGCGCGCCCGGACCCTCACGTCCATCGTCGAGTCCGACGACGGAATCAATCCTTCGACGTAGTCGGTCGCGACGATGCTGGTCGCCAGCGTGTCTATCTCTGACGACGCTGCGCCCACAACGCGGCCATTCTGCTCGATCGTGTAGTACAGGCTGCGCGGCTGGATTCGCAGCGCGGCGATGCCCAGCACCTCGACGGGGTCGCGATTGACGCGGCGGGAGATCAGCAGGCCGATGGCTACCGCCCACACGCCAAGCACTGCCAGCGCGATGCCGCGCCGACTCACACGATGGCCAGGCTGGTCTCGTCGCCGATCCAGGAGATGTACTTCTCCAGGCCGGCGTCCACCGCCAGCACGAGCAGCTCCGGGACCTTGTATGGGTGCAGCTCGCCGAACGCCTTCTCGAGCGCCGAGATCGTGCCGGAGCGGGTTTTAAGCAGGATCACGACTTCGCGCTCGTCGGCGATCTTGCCTTCCCAGCGGTACAGCGATCGCGCGCCGGGGAGGAGCGTGCCGCAGGCGATGACACGCTGGTCGAGGAGACTTCTCACGAGCTTGAGCCCTTCTTCTTCGCTTGCGACCGTCGTCAGGACAACAACGGCATCGGTGTGCGCCATTCAGATCTCGGCGTGGAAGACGGCCTAATCTAGCAGTCCGACTGTGAGTACGACCTGCGGATTACGGACTTTGCGGCCTCAGGACTAACGACCATTACGGATCGGCGACTAATTGAGGGCCGAGGATGAGCGGAACAGAAGGGAGCGGCCGCCGCCTCCTCAGTCCTCACTTAATCGCCGATCCTCAGTTGTAGTTAGTCCTGAGGCCGCAAAGTCCGTAATCCTTAGTCCGCGTGAGTTGAATCAGGCTCTTCAATCAGCGAACTTACGTGGCTATGGCAGAAGAATCGCTGGTCGTTCGGGGCGCGCGGGAGCACAACCTCCGCAACATTGATGTAACAATCCCCCGCGACAAGCTCACCGTCATCACCGGCCTGTCCGGCTCGGGAAAGTCCTCGCTGGCGTTCGATACCATTTACGCCGAAGGCCAGCGCCGCTACGTCGAATCGCTTTCCGCGTACGCCCGCCAGTTCCTCGGCCTGATGGAAAAGCCGGATGTGGATTCGATCGAGGGACTGTCGCCCGCGATCTCGATCGAGCAGAAGACCGCGGGGCACAACCCGCGCTCCACCGTCGGCACCGTCACGGAGATCTACGATTACCTGCGGCTGCTTTACGCGCGGGCGGGCACGCCGCACTGTCCCAGCTGCGGCAACGAGGTCGGACGTCAGAACGCGAGCCAGATCGCCGACACGATACTGACCTGGCCCGACGGCACGCGCATCGAGGTGCTCGCCCCGATCGTCCGCCAGAGGAAGGGAGAGTTCAAGGACCTGTTCGAAGCGGCGCGGAAGCAGGGCTTCGTCCGCGCGTACGTGGACGGCAAGCCCGCCGAGCTAGCGGACCCGCCGAAGTTGAGCAAGAAGCTCAATCACAGCATCTCGGTGATCGTGGACCGGCTCGTGGTCCGCGCCGACGATCGCGGCCGCCTCACCGACTCGCTCGAGACCGCGCTCAAGGCCGCGGAAGGAATCGTGGAAGTCGTCCTCGTGGACGAGACGGCCGCGAAAAAGTCGCGGATGTTCTCCGAGCGGTATGGCTGTCCCGATTGCGGAATCTCGCTGCCGGAGCTGGAGCCGCGGCACTTCTCGTTCAACTCTCCGTTTGGAGCGTGCGCGGCCTGCGGAGGACTCGGCACGCGCCGCGAAGTCAGCGAGGAGCTGATACTCGGCGATCCGAGCATCAGCATCCTGGAGGGGGTCATTCTCCCCTGGGGCGAGCCGGACAGCTATCTGCGCCGGGTGATACTCCCGCCGCTCGCCAAGACGCTCGGCTTCGATCCCAACATGCCGTGGGGCAAGCTCGCAGCCGACGTGAAGCGCGTGCTGCTGTACGGATCGAGCGCGTCGCACTCGGGGCGAGCCGTGCCCGAGAAGTGGGAAGGAATCGTCGCGAATATCCAGCGCAGGTATGACGACACGGAGTCCGACGCGACGCGGGTGTCGCTGGAGGAGTACATGATGGTGCGGCCGTGCACGGTGTGCGGAGGCCGGCGGCTCAAGCCCGAATCCCTGGCCGTCACCGTCGCCGGAAAAAACGTGGGCGAAGTGACCGAGATGTCGGTCACCGATGCGCTCGGATTTTTCAGGGGCGTGCCGGTGCGCGGCAACGGCAAGCGCGGCCTGGACGCGGACATTGCCGGGCCGATACTGAAGGAAGTGAGCGAGCGACTCCGCTTTCTCGAGGACGTCGGGCTCGACTACCTCACGCTTGGAAGGGCCGCCGAAAGTCTGTCGGGCGGGGAGGCTCAGCGCATCCGGCTCGCGACGCAGATCGGATCGCGTCTCGTCGGCGTGCTGTACATCCTGGACGAGCCGTCCATCGGCCTGCACCAGCGCGACAACGGCCGGCTGCTGGCCACGCTCAAGCATTTGCGCGACCTCGGCAACACCGTCATCGTCGTCGAGCACGACGAGGAGACGATGCGCGCGGCGGATTACATCATCGACCTGGGTCCGGGCGCGGGAAAGCACGGCGGCGAAGTGATAGCTCACGGCACGCTGGACGATCTTATGGCGAATCCGGCTTCGCTCACCGGCAAGTATCTCCGCGGTGAGGAGGCGGTCGCCATTCCCGCCGAGCGGCGGCCGATGGATCCCGCGAAGGTGATCCGCATCGAGGGAGCGAAGGAGCACAACCTGCGGAATCTCGACGTCGAAATTCCGCTCGGCCTGTTCGTCGCGGTCACGGGAGTATCGGGATCGGGGAAATCCACGCTGATCGAGGACATCCTGCACAAGGCGCTCGCGCGCCACTTTTACAGGGCCCGCGTGGTCCCGGGCTCGCACCGGGTGATCAAAGGGCTGCAGCATCTCGACAAGGTGATCGACATCGACCAGAGCCCGATCGGCCGCACGCCGCGCTCGAATCCCGCGACGTACACCGGGCTGTTCACGCCGATTCGCGAACTGTTCGCGGAGCTGCCCGAAGCGAAGATCAGGGGCTACGGTCCGGGGCGGTTCTCGTTCAACGTGAAGGGCGGGCGGTGCGAGGCGTGTCAGGGGGACGGGCTCGTGAAGATCGAGATGCACTTTCTCCCGGACGTGTACGTGCCGTGCGACGTGTGCAAGGGGAAGCGATACAACAGGGAGACGCTCGAGGTGCGCTTTCGCGGCTCGAGCATCGCGGACGTGCTGGAGCTCACGGTGGAAGACGCCCTGGAGATGTTCGAGAACCAGCCGCGCATCCATCAGAAGCTGCAGACGCTGACCGACGTCGGGCTCGGCTACATCCACCTTGGCCAGAGCGCGACTACGCTGTCGGGCGGCGAGGCGCAGCGCGTGAAGCTCGCGACCGAGCTGTCGAAGCGCGACACCGGCCGCACCTTTTACATCCTGGACGAGCCGACCACCGGACTGCACTTCGCGGACGTGCGGATGCTGCTGCACGTGCTGCATCGTCTGGTTGACCGCGGCAACACCGTGCTCGTGATCGAGCACAATCTCGACGTGATCAAGACCGCCGATTGGGTCGTGGATCTCGGGCCGGAGGGTGGGTTGCGCGGCGGCAACGTCGTTGCGGCGGGCACGCCGGAAAGCGTGAGCGCGGCAGTGGAGTCTTATACCGGCCAGTATCTGAAGCCGATGCTCCGTTGACGCTCGCGTCGCGCTCCTAGTGCCCGCCAATCCGCGTGGCGTGGCGCTTCGGCCGCCTCCCCAGCGTACCTAATGCCGCCGGTGTGGGCTTGCACTCTGCGAGAGTTGCAGCCCGTGGCGAGAGAGTGGCATTATTTGCCGCGCATAATCGCACTCTCACCCGCAGGAGGCTTCATGCGAAGGGCGTTTTTCACGGCGATGTTTCTATTGGTGGCCGTTTCGTGTTCCGATACAGGGGGATCCGATTCGACGGCTCCCGTGTTCGGGCCGCTCATGACCCAGAACGGGGTGGACACGGTCGGACTGCCGGATCTCATCGTGGATACGAAGGCCACCCAGAACAACTGGCTGGTGCGTGTCGAAGATCTCCCCTCCAACTTCTGTAGCGTCCAAGAGGGGGGAGTGACGGCGGGCATACGGACGTTGCTGCGATTCACTGTCACGACACCGAACATAGGCGATGCCGATGTGTTCGTCGGCAGCCCGCTCAAGCATATGGATCCGAACGGCGATGGGAGCTACTCCGACCAGGACGGAATGTTCGAGCTCGCGTCCTGTCACGGGCATTTCCACTTTCAGAATTACGCCACCTATCGGTTGCTCGACGCGGACGGCAAGGAGTGGAAGGCGGCCAAGCGCGGCTTCTGCATGCTCGACACCGATCCGTACAACGTTGGGACCGGCGACGGGACGTGGAACTACCGGAGCTGTGGATCCGTTGCACGTGACGGCTTCCAGGGGATCACCGACGGATGGGCGGATACCTATGTGTGGAAGCTCGGCGGCCAGTACTTCGTCCTCGACGGGGGCGACGGACAGCCTGTCGTTCCACCGGGGAATTACCAGATTCAGGTCGAGGTCAATCCGGCGTACTCAGCCGGCAAGCGCGGCTGTCCGCTCGTGACCGATCCCGCTACCGGACTCTGCCATCAGTTCGCGGAGAGTAACTATGCCAACAACGTCGGCACGGTGAGCATCACGATCCCGGATCATCCCGGGCGCACCGGATATGGGCCGCTGAAAAACAGCTCGACGGTCAGCGCGTCGGACGAAATCGAGCATCGAGGACAGTAGTCAACCAGCAAAGTTGCAAAAAACCCCCGGGCTAACCGCCCGGGGGTTTTTGCGATCTGTACGAGGCGCAACAACTAATCATTGACACGCCCGAACGGCCCGCCAATGTTTGCGCGTACGACCTGATTGTTGCCTCGCGGGATTCCTGACGGCATCGCCGCGTCCCTCAGACGAGAGCCCAGCCCATGTCACAGCTCCGCTGCGCACGAGTGTTAGCCAGGCTGATGTCGATCGCTTTGTTTGCCATCGGAATGGCGCCCGCCGCGACTTCGGCTCAAACCACAGCCACGGTCAGCGGACGTGTCACCGACGCGGAGACCGGTGAGGGTATTCCGGCGGTCGCGGTGCGGGTGCAAGGCACGCAGCTCGGTACTGTGACTCGGGCGGACGGTGGATATCGGATCGTCCTGCCTGCCGGTACGCACGTGGTGCGCGCGGCTTTTATTGGATACGGAGCTGCGCAGGCGACGGTGGTGGTCACCGCCGGCCAGACCGTCACGCGCGATTTCGTATTGACTCGAACAGGCATCGCCCTCGATCAGGTGGTCATGACCGGCTCGAGACGGAGCGACCGGACGGTGGTGGAAGCACCTGCACCGATCGATGTGCTGACGTCGGAAGACATCGCAATGACCGGGCAAACCGAGACGAGCCAGATAATTCAGATGTTGGCGCCCTCGTTCAACTTCCCGCGGCCTTCGGTCAACGACGGGACCGACCACATTCGGCCCGCGACGCTTCGTGGGCTCGGGCCCGATCAGATTCTCGTGCTGGTGAACGGCAAGCGCCGACACACGACCGCGCTCGTGCACGTCAACCAGTCGGTCGGCCGCGGCTCGACGAGCGTGGACTTCAACGCCCTTCCCGCAAACGCGATCGACCGCATCGAGATTCTCCGCGACGGCGCGGCGGCACAGTACGGATCCGACGCCATCGCCGGGGTGATGAACATCATCCTCAAGTCCGCTCCGGAGGCCGCAGTATCGGCGACCGTCGGCTCCCGGCGCTCGAACACGTTCGGCTCGACAACGGACGCGAACAACCAGGTCACGTTCGGCAAGCGCGATTTCCGGGACGGGCGGGTCTTCCAGCTCGATGGCAACATGGGCTTCGCGTTCCGTGAGGACGGGTTCCTCCACCTGAGCGCGGAGTTCCGTGACCGGGAGCGCACCAACCGCGCGCGCGCCGATGTCAGCAATCAGTGCCTCTCGATCACGACCGCTTGCCAGAATCTCCGGCACATCCAGAGCTGGCAGGGCGATCCGGAAGCCACCGACCGGCTGGTGTTCGTCAACGCCGCGCTCCCGCTCGGCAACGGCTTGCGAGTGTACGGGTCGAGTGGGATTAGCGGGCGGAAAGGACTCGCGGCGGGGTTTCTCCGGCGGTCGCTGGACGACCGCACCGTGCGCGCTATCTACCCCAATGGATTCCTGCCGCTCATCGAGGCTGACATTTTCGACGGGTCCGGCACGGTCGGAGTGAAGGGAAGTGTCCGCGGGTGGGCATGGGACGCGAGCGGGTCGTACGGTACTAACTCGTTCGAGTTTAGCGTGGACAGCAGCGTCAATACTTCCATGGGCGCGGCGAGTCCGACGCGGTTCTACGCGGGAGCCCAGCGGGCGAACCAGCTCGTCGCCAATGTAGACCTGGTCCGGGTCTTCGACCGGCTGCTGCCGTTCTCGACAAGCGTTGCGTTCGGCCTCGAAGGTCGCAGGGATAACTACAAGCTCGAGCGCGGGGACGAGAATTCATACCGGGAAGGCGGAGTGCTGATCCTCGACGGACCGAATGCAGGCCGTCCGGCCGCGCCATTCGCCCAGGTATTTCCCGGCTTCCGGCCCGTTGATGAGGCTGACGAATCCCGAACGAACGTCGGCGGGTACGTCGACCTGGAAGGAAACATTCTACGGCAATGGCTGATTGCCGTCGCCGCGCGGGCCGAGAACTACAGCGATTTCGGATCTACGTTGGACGGCAAGCTCGCCATGCGGTTCGAGCCGGTCAGCGGCTTCGCGCTCCGCGCCGCCGCGCAGACCGGATTCCGCGCCCCGTCGCTGTCGCAGTCCAACTTCTCGGCCGTGTCCACCAACTTCATCGGTGGAGTGCCGTTCGAGATTCGCACATTCGCTGTCGGGACGCCCGGCGCCACGCTGCTGGGAGCGAGGGAGCTCGAACCCGAAGAGTCGACGAACTACAGCCTGGGGCTGACGGCGCGGCCGTTGTCCAATCTCTCTTTCACCGCGGATTACTATAAGATCGAGATAGACAACCGGATCGTCCTGTCCGGGAATTTCATCCATACTTCGGTCCAGACGCTTCTGGCGGCGAACGGGATCACGGGCGTAAGCGGCGCGCGCTATTTCACGAATGCGATAGACACCCGTACCCGCGGCATAGACGTCGTCATGCAATACGGTCTCAACCTCGGATCGCGCGGCCTGCTGCGCTTGACTGCCGGGCACAACCAGAACAAGTCCACCGTTACGCGCATCGCGCCGACGCCCACACAGCTTGCCGCGGTTAGCACTGCACTATTCGATCGCGTGCAAGAGGCGCTCATCGAGACCGGCCAGCCCCGCAATAACACCAGCCTCACCACGAACTATTCGTTGAGACCCTTCTCCTTCAACGTGCACACCCAGCGCTTTGGAAAAGTCACCGAGCGCCCCTCGGCGACGAACCCGGCGCTCGACCAGACGTACGGCGCCAAGTGGGTGACGGATCTGGCCGTATCGTACAAGTTCTTCAATCAGCTGGCGTTTACGATCGGCGCGAACAACGTGACCGATCAGTATCCGGACACCACGCTGGCCGGCGCGGCCGGCGCGAACCAGACTCGCGGCATTTACGTGTATGATGCGAGCACGTCCACGTTCGGGATCAACGGGGCATACTACTATGTGAAGGCGGGGTGGGATTTCTCGGCGCTGCGCGGAAGAGCCGGGCGCCCGTCCGCCAGGAAGTCGCCAATGCTCAAGTCGCGGAGCGTGCGGGTCCGCTAGCCGCGGACTCCGCACGCGCCGGCGCGGGAAACCCGGGCCGGCGAACGTGTCCGAGTGTGTCCATGGCTTCCATCCTCGATGAGAACCGCGCTCCTTTGCTTCTCGCTCTGGCTCCATGGCGGCGCGCTCGCGGCACAGGCGCCTGCTGCGCGGATCGTGATCGTGCCGACCATCGGCAGCGATCATCAGTTCAATCTCGACTACTCGGTAGCCCACCTCGCGGCGCTCCTGGATGTCATTCGCCCCGACGGGATCATCATCGACGACGCGTCGACGTGGCTTGCGCGCGGCTGCCTGCTCAACGCGGTGCCGCCGGAGCATCACGTTGCGCTGAGCCACGCCCGGACCCGCGGGATTCCCATCCTTGGACTTCGGGATTGGCCGCCCACGGGCGTAACGGATCCTTACGCGGCTTCCGAACGCGCGATGCTCGGGGCGAACCAGAGCGCGAGGGACACGGTCGCTTCGCGAGCGGCATGGCGCGAGCAGCTCGACCGGCGCACCGCGGAAATCGCGCGACTGTATTCCCACGCGCCAAGCACCACCGGTCTGGCGGAGCTGCTGACTGGCGGATTCGCGGCCCGCGAGCGCGCGCTGTCGTCGCAGCAGCGAACCGCCGGTGCCGCGCGCGCGGCAATGCTGGCTGACTCTGTGCTACGCCGGATACCGGCCGCGTCGTCGAGGGAATGGGCGATTGTCGTTAACTGGGCGGTCGCGGTCCCGCTGATGCGTACCCTGCACGGCCGGGCTGGAGTAACGATCGTTCCAGTCGAGTCGTTCCTCCCGCTGCCGCCAGGTCGCCTCGAGGCCCGGTTGGATCGCACACATCTTTCGTGGATTCTCTCGTCCAATCTCGACGAGTTTTACGGGATGTGGGCGCCCCAAGCGTTCGCGCGCGAGCGGCTTGCGGATCTCATGCGGCGTCTAGAGATCATCGCGCCCGACGATCCAGTCACGCACTACATGCGCGCGCGCTGGCTGATGCAGAACCGTGACTTCGCGGCTGCAGACACAATATTTGCGCGCCTTGCGGCGCTGGACGCCGATGTCAGCTTTCCTTTTCCGATAAATGGCAAGTGGATCAGGCCGCCGTGGCGATCGGTCCGCCGGAAAGCGCAGCTGAATCATGCGCACATTCTCGATTATCAGGGCAAGCGTGAGGATGCGCTAGCGATATACCGCGAGCTCATCGCGCTTGGTCCCCAACTCGACGCCGAGGCGCGGTCGTTCGGTTTTCTGTACGACGACATTCAGGCAGCGATCCGCAGCTATATAGATGTGCCCTACACAGCTTCCCAATCGGAAGCGTTCCGTCATCTCCTTGGAACGGTACGCAGGCCGGAATGCGCGCCGTAGCCCGGATGGCCCGGCACGGCGCGGTTAGTCCCCGGCCGCGATCGTGAGCTTGTAGCCGTCGGGATCCGTAAGCGTGAATCCGACCGGTCCCCAGCCAAGGTCGGCAGGCCCGGAATCGAGCTTCAATCCGGCGGCCTTGGCCTGCTCGGCGAGTGCGTTGATGTCAGCGGTCACCTGGATGTAGAGTCGCACTCCCATGCCCTTCAACCGATCGCGGCCCTTCGCGAAGTCGTCCTGCCCGAGCATCAGGTAAACCTTGTCCGACTCCAGCATCACGCCGATGAGCTTGTCTCCATCCTTCCACTCTTCTCCCGTCGTAAAGCCCAGCCCCTCCTTGTAGAACCGGAGGCTCCGCTCGAGGTCGCTGACCGTGAGCGATGGTGAGATGCTGCGGGCTTGCAATGGGGTGGCGGACATTCCCGGCTCCTGTGCTGGCGGTTGTTTTCTTCCGCTAAGATACTATCCGCGTCGACAGCACGATGACCGGACAGCGATGACGACACCCCGCAAGACGAAAGGTGGTGCGCCGCTGGCTGTGACTCGGCCCGACGCGCTGGCGGATGCGCGACACGGCGATAACATACGGACGTGACCCAAATACTTATCGGCAAGGGCGCGCAGCCCGTTCACCTCCTCGCGAAATACGGCAACCGGCACGGGCTGGTCGCGGGCGCGACGGGAACTGGCAAGACCGTGTCGCTCATGGTCATGGCCGAGGGGTTTTCGAGACTGGGCGTTCCCGTT
>DATLBG010000088.1:0-5697 GCA_035527035.1 Gemmatimonadaceae bacterium
ACGGACCGTGACGGTAACAACCCCATGCTTCCCGGTAAGAACAACTCGCTGCGGTATCTGGCCGAGGCGCTGGCCGAGCGCGGGATCGCGTCGCTGCGATATGACAAGCGCGGAATCGCTGGAAGCGGGATGCAAGGGCTCCCCACCGATCTCCGATTCGAGCACTACGTGGATGACGCCGTGGCATGGGGAAAGAAGCTTCAGGCCGATCCCCGGTTTTCCTCGGTCACCGTCGTCGGGCACAGCGAGGGCTCCCTGATCGGAATGCTCGCGACCCCGCGCATCCCGGCTGCAAAAGTGGTGTCGATCGCCGGACTCGGATTCACCGCGCCCGAAGGCATCCTTCGGCAGGTTCGAGCCGCGCTGCCGACCGATCAGGTCGCGCAAGTAGAGGCCGCGCTGAACCGCGTGGCGCGTGGCGAAGATCCAGGCGAGTACCCGCCGGCGCTCGCCCCGCTATTCCATCCCAACGCACTGCCATATCTGAGATCGTGGTTTCCATACGACCCCCGCGTCGCTGCCACCGGTGTGGGAGCACCGCTGCTGGTCGTACAAGGACTGCACGACTTCCAGGCTCTCGAAGAAGACGCGCGAGCGATCGCCGCAGCCAACCCGCGCGCGATGCTCAGGCTCATTCCGGGGATGAATCACGTGCTCAAGCAGTCTCCCCTCGGCCGCATGGAGCAGGTGCCGGTGTACAGCGATTCGACCATCGCCATCGACCATACGCTCATCGATGTGATCGCCACCTTCGTGCGGTCTCCCTGATAGACACTCATGGGGTTGGAGGCTTCCGGGCAAGAAGCCCTGTCACGTTGATCGAGACTAGCTCGCTCTTCGATTCCGCCGATGACAGTACGAATGACTTGCCGTCGGGTGTCCATTGATACTCGCTCTCGTCGGCGGGCGTGGTCGTAACGAACCGTATTTCTCCCCCGGCGGCCGGGACTACGGCGATGTCGGCGTTTCCGTTTTTCTGGGAGATAAAGGCGAGTTGGGTTCCGTCGGGCGACCATCGCGCGTTGAACTCCCACGCACGATCACCGGCGAGTTTGACCGGTTGCTGCCCGCGAGCGCGCTGCACGTAAATATCGAATCCTGCCGGATCGTGGCCGGCGAAGGCCAACGCTTCCCCGTTCGGAGCCCAGGCAGGTGCGTTGGCGTATCCATCAAAGGGAACCTTGGTCGGGGTTCCGCCGGCGGCCGGAACCAAAGCGATGCTGCCCTCCCCTCCCTGCTCAGCGAGTGACATGTACGAGAGCGTCTGGCCATCGGCGCTCCACCGCGGCGCTATCGGATTCGCATTCCGGGTGATGCGCCGCGCCGCGCCTCCCTCAGCCGGCACGACCCACATGTCGGTCCCCGCGGACTCGCGATCCGAGACAAACGCGATCGTTTTCCCGTCCGGCGACCACGCCGGTTGCGTCTGGTTGTTCGTCCAATCGAGCAACTGCCTGGATGCCCCGCCTCCCGCGGCCATGACGGCGAGCGACCTGCCACTCGGCCGCCTGGTGACGTACACGATCGTAGCGCCATCGGGAGACCACTTGGGGCTGTATTCATCCGTCGATCCGTCGGTCAGGCGCGTGGCATCGCCACCTACGGTTGGAACGCTCCAGAGATCGAGGTTGCCACTCCGATCCGACGTGA
Organism: Gemmatimonadaceae bacterium; assembly: GCA_035527035.1. Taxonomy (GTDB): domain Bacteria; phylum Gemmatimonadota; class Gemmatimonadetes; order Gemmatimonadales; family Gemmatimonadaceae; genus JACDCY01. Next base: position 1,651 of record DATLBG010000088.1, read on the forward strand.
ACGCAACGGTCTTTCCGTCGGGAGAAATCTGAGGGTCCCAGTCTTCCTTGTTGCCCCTCAGCAACTGCTTCGGTACTCCTCCGGCGGACGGCACCGAGAAGATTCGGGATACGTTGTTGTTGTGCGCGAATGTTACGGCGGATCCGTCGCGCGTCCATGTAACTTCGGTTTCCTCGGATTCGTCGTCCGTGACGCGCACGCTCTCGCCACCCTCGACGGCAACAATCCAGACGTCGGTCTGCCCGCCCCGTTCCGATATGTACGCGATCCACTTGCCATCGGGGGAAAACGCCGGATCATAATCGGGGCGAACGTCGTTCGTGAGCTGTGTCGCCGCTCCGCCCGCGGTGGGAACGACCCAGATATCGCTGCGACCCGTGCGCCAGGAGATATAAGCGACCATGGATCCATCAGGCGAGAATGTGCCGAAACCCTCCCGGCCTTCGGATGTAAGGCGCCGTGGCTCCTCACCCTGCTTTGTCGCCCACACGGTTGACGAATCACTGACGGTACGGGTGAATCCAATGTGCACCCCGTCCGGGCTGAAGCGGCCGAATTCATTGCCGGGGTGGGATGTGACCGGAACCGAAGCGCCACCGTCGACCGGCAAGAGGTAGAGATCGAAGTTTCCCTTTTGATTGCCATTGTAAAGCAGGTGCTTTCCATCGGCCGACCATGTCGGCGCTTGCTCGAGACCCCGGTCAACCGTCAGCCGCCTGGCGTCGCCGCCCGCAGCCGGGACGACGTAAATGTCGGGCGGCGCAAGCAAGTCCGTGTCGTAAGCCAGCATGGTGCCGTCGGGGGACCAGCTTACTTCAGCGACATAAGAAGAAACCGGACTCACGCGAATCGGCTTGGAGCCGTCGGCGTTCGCGACCCAGACGGCCGCCTCGTTCCCTACCTTCGCGACGTAGGCAATCTTCGTCCCGTCCGGTGAATACTTTGCGTAATCATGCGTCGCCTGCGTTGTCGTCAGTACGTGCGATTCGTTCGCAGGCGACTCACCACCACACGCCGCTAGTGCAGCCCAAATCGCGATAGCACCAGTAGCGCGCGAACAGTTTTTGACGAAAAACACCATGTCAGGATCCTCCTTGAGCTGTCTTGTTTTTTGAAAGTACTTTTTCCAGCTCGGCGGCGATCGCCGTCACCACGTCCGCCTGCACCGCCAGCACGTCGCTCATGGTGCGCTCGTAGCTCTGCGTCCATAGATGCCGCGACGTAACTGGATCGACCATCTGCACGTTGATGCGCACCTTGTTGCCGGATCGGAACGCAGTGCCTTCGATCACCGCATCGACGCCTAGCTCGGACGCGAGCTCGCGCACGCTGCGGCTGGATTCCTGAGTGAGCTTGAGGACAGCCACTCGTGAGACCACTGTAATCGCCTCGTGCTGGCCGAGGGCGTTGATGAGTGCATCATGCATGCTCCCAACGAACTCCTTGTCGTTCCCGGAGATGTCTTCGATTGGTAGAACAGCCAGGCGCTCAATGCTCCCCGAGCCATTGGCGCTGCCGCCACGAAAACTCCAGGCGCCGAAGCCGAGTGCAGCGAGCAGGAGTGCCGCTACCGCACCGACGGCGAGCCGACGAGTACCGCTCGAGCGAGGGGCGACGGCGGCCTTGACCGGCCTCGTCGAGGTGGGCGTCATCCCGCCGCTCGGCGTCGCGGCCTGCTCCAGCAGCGGAAGCAGCTCTTCTGCCGTCTGCCACCGGTCGGCCGCGTTTTTTGCCAGGCACTTCATGATGATCTGATTCAGCATCGCCGAGACTGCCGCACGTCGCTCGGTGACCGGACGAGGCTGCTCGGCAACATGCGCCGCGAGAATCGTTTGAGCCGTCGGGCCAACGAACGGCGGGCGTCCCGTGAGCATTTCGTAGGCGACCGCCCCGATCGCGTATATGTCGGCGCGGTGATCCACGTCAGGCTCGCCCATCGCCTGCTCGGGGGACATGTACGTCGGCGTTCCGAGCGCGATGCCGACTGTAGTCAGCTGGTTGTCGCTGGTCGCGGACTGACTAACCGCTTTGGAGATGCCAAAATCCGCGACGAGTGCGTGCCGGCCGGTGAGCATCACGTTCTCGGGCTTGATGTCCCGATGAACCACCCCGTGCTTGTGCGCGTACGACAGTGCGTCCACGACTTGCGCCAGGAGGCGGACGGCCTCGTGCACCCCGAGCTCCCCGTCGCGATTCAGCCGCGCTCGCAGCGTTTCGCCCTCGACGAAAGGCATCACGTAATAGAGGAATCCATTCGCTTCGCCCGAGTCGTGCAGCGGCAGGATATGCGGATGGGAGAGCTGCGCAACTATCCGGATCTCGCGCGGGAACCGGTCAGGGCCGAGTGTGGCGGCCAGCTCCGGGCGCAGCACTTTCAGGGCGACGGCGCGGTCGTGCTTGAGGTCCTGCGCGAGGTAAACCGTGGCCATCCCTCCGGCCCCGATTTCACGCTCGATCTTATAACGACTGCGAAGGGCTTTGCGGAGCGGGGTCAGCGGGTCGGTCATGTGGGCCCGAAGCTAACGCCCGGGTTCGCATTCAGCTATCTGAGTCTCCTCACATATATCGACTGGGGCACGCCTTCGACTTGCAATCGCCACCCGCTGCCCGTCGAGACCAGAGTCACTTTCGGTGAGCGAGCGAATTGATGCAGGGTGCCGAACGAGGTCTGGCGCCAGACTTGGCCATTGATGAACTCGAATACGGTGCCGCCATCCCAGCCCGTGAAATCGCCGGCCATGCGCGTCTCCATCATGCTGGGATTGGCCGACGGCGCGGGCTCGGGATTGAGCGCCGCAGTGCGCGCCATCTCGGCGACATGAAGCGAGTGAGTGCGCACCCACTCCGACAAAGCGCGCATTTCGGCAGGCGACAGCTTGCTCAGCCCCGCGGCAGTGAACTGCGCCGTGGACATCAGACTCAGCACTGATGCGGCCGGAGCGAATACCGTTTGCTCCGCACCCGAGCCCGCTCCCTGTCCGCTCGCCGCTACCGGCGAGAGAACGAGCGCCGCCATCAAGTAAAACCGTCTCATGAACCGCCTCCTGCGACTGATTGTGAATCGCGCGGCTAGAGCTTGATCGCCGCCATCGGCTCGCGCACCGCTTCCGCGCTCTTCTCTAGAGCTGCCTTCTCGTCAGCTGTTAGCTCCACCTCGATGATTTGTTCCAGTCCCTTCCGTCCCAGCTTGCACGGCACGCCGAGGAACAGACCCGACATCCCATACTCGCCTTCGAGCCACGCGGCGCAAGGGAGAATGCGCTTCTGATCCCGCACGATCGCCTCGCACATCTGCACGGCAGCCGCCGACGGCGCGTAGTACGCCGAGCCGGTCTTGAGGAAGCCGACAATCTCGGCGCCACCCGTGCGCGTGCGGTCGACGATCGCTTTGAGCTTGTCGGCCGCGAGCAGCTGGCGCACGGGGATTCCGCTGACGCTTGTGTAGTTGACCAGCGGGACCATCGTGTCACCGTGCCCGCCCAGCACCATCGCCTGGATGTCGCGCGTGGACACGTCCATCGCTTCCGCTAGAAAAGCGCGGTACCGCGCGGTGTCGAGCACGCCTGCCATCCCGATCACGCGCTCGCGCGGAAAGCCGGTCACCTCTTTCGCCACCCACGACATCACGTCGAGCGGATTCGACACCATGATGACGATGGCGTTCGGAGAGGTTTTCTTGATCTGCTCCGAGACCTGCTTGACGATACCGGCGTTGGTGTTGAGCAGATCGTCGCGCGACATGCCGGGCTTCCGCGCGATCCCGGCGGTGATGACGACGATGTCCGAGTCCGCGGTCTCCTCGTACCCGTTGGTGCCGATGAGCCGGGAATCGAAACCTTCGATGGGCGCCGACTGCCACTGGTCGAGTCCCTTACCCTGCGGGACTCCTTCGACGACGTCCACGAGAACGACGGTGCGCGCGAGCTCTTTCTCGGCGAGACGCTGCGCTGCGGTGGCGCCGACGTTGCCGGCACCTACGACTGTGATTTTGGAGACCATTTATTGGAGAGCTATTGGCTGTTGGCTATTGGCTGTTGGCTGTTGGTA
>DATLBG010000089.1:0-8618 GCA_035527035.1 Gemmatimonadaceae bacterium
GCGCGCAAGCGGACCTGACCCCACGGCGCAGCCGCAAAAAGAAAGCGTCCGGCCGCATCCGATTTCGCAGTGAGATCGCTGCGCCCGATGGAAAGCGCGACGTCGGCAATCGGATCGCCGCTTTCCGTGACGACGACTCCCGCCAGCTCGGAGGACGTCGCCTGACCGCTGCTCTGCGCGGGGAGCGCGATCGCGGCGAGGCAACAAGCGACGATTGACCAGCCATGCATCCGATGCGCCGGACCGATGGGACTCTTCATGCGCCCTCCGCTCACACGATGCGGGACGCGTTCGAGCGCTGCAAGAGCTAATCCCGCGCTGACGTTTCCACCCGCTGCACGACGGGCTTGAGCGCTTCCCACACGTTCGCCGCCACGAGCTCGGCGCCCCGGCGGTTGGGATGGATCCCGTCGGCCTGGTTGAGCTCGGGAAGCCCCGCCACTCCATCGAGCAGGAACGGCGCGAGCTCCACCCTCTCCTCGCGCGCGACGTCCCGATACATCTCGCGGAACCGGCGCACGTAGGCGATCCCGTAGTTCGGCGGCGCTTCCATCTGCACCAGCACCAGCTCCGCGCGCGGCTGCGCTTCCCGCACCCGCGCGATGATGCGCCGGAGATTGGCGCGCGTGGAATCAGGATCGAGGCCGCGCAGCGCGTCGTTCGCCCCGGTCTCGATCACGATGACGTCCGCCGGCGAGCGAAGGACCCAGTCCATGCGCCGAAGTGCGCCCGCCGAAGTCTCCCCGCTGACGCCCGCGTTCACCGGCTCGATCGGATGGCCGTCCGCTGCGGCGAGCCTGGACACGACCGATGGATACGCCAGCTCGGGAGTGAGGCCGTAGCCCGCCGTCAGACTGGTCCCGACGAACAGCACTTTCGTAGCGCGCCTGTTGGACTCCCGGCGAGCCTCCGGCCCGGCGGCAGCGGCGGCCTGCCCGCCGTCCGCGCGCACGGTATTCTTTTCATCGGGCGCGCACGCCGCGACCGATGCAATCAACGCGATACAAAGGATTCTCATGCTCGTCGCAACAAACCTCACGAAGGAATACCAGAGCGGCTCTTCAAGCTTAACAGCGCTGCGGGACGTGAGCTTCAGCGTGCCGCAGGGCGACCTCGTCGCGATCACCGGACCGTCAGGCAGCGGCAAGACGACGCTCCTCGGCCTGCTTGCCGGTCTGGATACACCGACCCGTGGCACGGTGGTCCTCGACGGCGACGACATAACGGCCATGTCCGAGGACGGTCGCGCGAAGCTGCGCGGGGCCAAGGTCGGATTCGTGTTCCAGAGCTTTCAGCTGATCCCGGCGCTCACGGCGCTGGAAAACGTGCAGGTGCCGCTCGAGCTGCGCGGCGAGCGCGACGCTTCCGTGCGCGCGCGCGATCTCCTGGCGCGCGTCGGGCTCGACAAGCGCGGGAGCCACTTCCCCGCTCAGCTCTCCGGCGGCGAGCAGCAGCGCGTCGCGATCGCCCGCGCGTTCGCCAATGCGCCGCGCATCCTGTTCGCCGACGAGCCAACGGGAAATCTCGACGGAGCCACGGGCGAGATGATCATGGACACCGTCGTCGCCCTCAACCGCGAGTCCGGGACCACTGTGATCATCGTTACCCACGAGCAGACGGTCGCGACGCGGGCTCGCCGCCTCATTCGCCTGAACGACGGCGCGCTGGTAGAGGACCGAGCCGCCTGATGCATTTGTGGCGCTCCATCGGCCGCCTCGCCTGGCGCGAGAGCCGGACCGCGCGCAGACGGCTGCTGCTGTCAATGTCGTCCATCTCCCTCGGAGTCGGCGCGCTGGTCGCGATCGATTCCTTCGCCGCGAATCTCACGAGCTCGCTCCGGGAGCAGTCCCGCGCGCTGCTCGGCGGCGACATCGCGTTCGCTGCGCGGCGCCCGTTCACGCCCGCGGCGGATTCACTTTTCGATTCGCTCGCGAAAAGCGGCGTGCGGCTCGCGCGCTCCACCAATTTCCCGTCTATGGCGGTGGTGCAGCGCACGGGCAACACGCGGCTCGTGCAGATCCGCGCCGTGAGCGCGGAGTACCCGCTGTACGGCGAGATAACCACTGAGCCCGCGGGCAACTGGTCCCAGCTCCAGACCGGGGCGCACGCGCTGATAGACCCCTCCCTGCTCGTCGCGCTCGACACCCGCGTCGGCGACACCATCACGGTCGGCTACGCGCGGTTCCTGATCGCGGGCACGGTGAAGGACGTGCCGGGCACGCCGGGAATCGCGGAGATGATCGGGCCCCGCGTGTTCATTCCAGCCCGCTACCTCCCCGAGACGCAGCTGCTCCAGTTCGGCAGCACCGCCGGCTACGAAGTGCTCGGCAAGACGCGCACGCCAGCGATCGCGGAGCAGGTGTCACGCGCGGTGCGTCCGCGACGGCGCGCGCTCGACATCAACGTGCGCACCGCCGAGCAGGCCGAAGACAACGTCAGCGAGGCGATCGGGGAGCTGGCCCAGTTCATCGGCGTCGTCGGCCTCGTCGCGCTGCTGCTCGGCGGGCTCGGCGTCGCCAGCGGCGTGCACGCGTTCGTCGCGCGCAAGATCGACACGGTCGCGATCCTCCGCTGCCTCGGCGCCACGAGCCGGCAGGTGCTGGCTGTGTACGTGCTCCAGGCGGCGGCCATGGGAGTACTCGGCGCCGCAATGGGCGTTGCACTGGGCGTAGGGATGCAATTCCTCGTTCCGATCGCACTCAGCGACGTGCTCCCGGTGGACGTGAGCGTGCGCCCGGAGCTTTCGGCGATGATCGCCGGACTGCTGGTGGGCGCGTGGGTCGCGCTCGCGTTCGCGCTGCGACCGCTGGTCGCGCTGCGCAAGATCTCGCCGCTGCAGACGCTTCGCCGCGACGCGGACTCGCAGGTTCTCCGCGTGCACTGGCGGGACATCCCGCGGCTCATGGTGAACGTCGCGATCGCGGCAAGCGTCGTGACGATCGCCGTGTTGCGCACCGGCTCGCTGACCGACGGCATCGGCATGAGCATCGGCGCGGGGCTCGCGCTGGCGCTGCTGGCGGCGAGCGCGGGAGCGCTGGCGTGGCTCGCCCGCAAGGGCGTGCGGCCGCGATGGCCTTACGTCCTGCGACAGGGATTGTCCAACCTCCATCGCCCCGCCAATCAGACGCGCCCGGTCATCCTCGCGCTCGGCTTTGGCGCTTTTCTCGTCACGACTCTGTACGTGGTGCAGTCGAGCCTGCTAGAGCGCTTTTCGCTCGGTGTCGGCAGCTCCAGCGCCAACGTCGTGTTCTTCGACGTGCAGCAGGATCAATCCGAAGGCGTGGACTCGATTGTTCGCGCCGGCGCCCAGCGCGTCGTGCAGCAGGCGCCCGTGGTGGTGATGCGCGTGAGCTCGATCAACGGCGTCGCCGCGACGGACGACAGAATTGAGCAAACGCCGGACGGGCCGCGCGCACGTTGGGCGCTTCGCCGCGAGTACCGCTCGACGTTCCGCGACACGCTGGTCTCCTCCGAGCGGCTCATCTCGGGACGCTGGGACGCTGCCACGCGCGCGGCCTCGGACACCAGCGCGATCTCGGTGGAGCAGGATCTCGCGCGCGACCTGAAGCTGAAGCTCGGCGACGTGATCACCTGGGACGTGCAGGGCGTGCCGGTGACGACGCGGATCACGAGCCTGCGGAGCGTCAACTGGAACAGATTCGAGCCGAACTTCTTCATCGTGTTCCGGCCGGAAGCGCTCGCGGCCGCGCCGATCCAGTACATAATGACCGCGCGGACAGCGGACGGGGCGCAGACGGCGCGACTGCAGCGCGCAGTCGTGTCGCGGTTCCCCAACGTGTCGAGCATCGATCTCTCGCTCATACAGAGCACCATCGGAAAGATTCTGGAACGCGTCACAGTCGCCGTGCGGTTCCTGGCGCTGTTCAGCCTCGCGATGGCCGTGCCGGTACTCATTTCTGCCGTCGCCGGATCGAGACGCGACCGCGTGCGCGAGGGAGTCCTGCTCAAGACGCTTGGCGCCACGCGCGCCCAGGTCGCGCGGATCATGCTCGCGGAGTACGCCGCGCTCGGCGTGCTCGGCAGCGCCACCGGGTTGCTGCTCGCCTACGTCGCCGGGTGGGCGATCACGCGCTTCGTCTTCGACACCGAGTTCACGCCGGCGATCGGGCCGAGCCTGGGGATCGCGGGGTTGATGATAGGAATGACAGTGACGATCGGGCTGCTCGCGGGGAGAGAAGTCTTTCGCGAGACGGCGATGACAGCTTTGAGAAGTGACTAACAAACTGCGAAGAGCGCTGCGTGCTACGTACTGCGTGCTGCGCGCTAACGACTCAGGTTTTGTGGCGGAAGGTGATGCGGCCGCGAGTCAGATCGTAGGGGGATACTTCAACGGTCACGCGGTCGCCTTGCAACACGCGGATGCGAAACCGTCGCATGTTGCCGGCGAGAGTCGAAAGCACTTCGTGCCCGCTGTTCACGGAGACGCGGAAGGTCGCGTTGGGGAGGACATCGACGACCGTGCCCTCGAGCTGGATTGAATCCTGTTTTGCCACAGCGTGTATAATGGCCTGACGCATGAGCTTGCGTCAACAACGCGCCTGCTCTTTTGCATCCGGGAGCTACTCCGGCTCGAGCCTCAGCACCGCCGAGTTGATGCAGTAGCGCGTTCCTTCGGGTCCCGGCCCGTCCGGAAAGACATGTCCGAGGTGCGCGTCGCAGGCAGCGCACATCACCTCCGTGCGCCGCATGCCGTGGCTCGTGTCGTCCACCGTCTTCACGTTCTGGTTGGCGACCGGCCTGGTGAAGCTCGGCCACCCGGTGCCGGAATCGAACTTCGCGTCCGACCGGAACAGCTCGGCGTCGCAGCAGGCGCAGCGGTACACGCCGGGTTCCTTCGAGTCATTGTATGCGCCGGTGAAGGCGCGCTCGGTGCCCTTCTCGCGCGCAATCCGGTACTGCTCGGGAGATAGCTGCCGTCGCCACTCCTCCTCCGTCTTCCGCCTCGATTCGGTCATTTGCAGAGCTTCCTCAGGCACGTTGCGTCGTGGTGTGCTTCTTGACTGATATCTAGTCGATGAACGGACCTGACGCGCTTTACAAGAGCGTAGTAGCCACTACGCCCGACGCCATCATCACGATGGACGAAGCGGGACGCATACGCTTCGCAAATCCGGCCACGGAGGCGCTGTTCGGGTATTCCGCCGAGGAGCTCATGGGCAAGCGTCTGACGATGCTGATGCCCGAGCGCTTCCGCGGGGATCACCAGATTGGACTCGATCGGTACCTCCAGACCGGCAAGCGAAAGCTCGAGTGGTCGTACTTGCGTCTCCCGGGCCTTCACCGGGACGGCCACGAGATCTCGCTCAGCCTGTCGTTCGGCGAATACCACGACGGTGACCAGAAGATCTTCACCGGCATCCTGCGCGACATCTCCGACGTCGTCCGGCGCGAGGCAGGTCTGGCCTTCCTGTTGGAGGCGAGCGAGCTCCTCACGTCGTCGCTGGATTACGAGGTAACGCTGGGACGCGTGGCGGAGCTGGCTACACGCTCCATCGCGGACTGGGCAGTAGTGGATCTCGTCGAGAACGGCTCCGTTCGGCGGGTCGCGATCGCCCACAAGGATCCGGAAAAGCTGAAACTAGCCCACGAGCTGCAGGCAGCCTACCCGAGCGACCCGAGCTCCGCGACCGGTGTGCATCACGTGATTCGAACCGGCGAGCGCGTCGTGATGGCTGACATCCGTGAAGAAATGCTGCGGTCCGCGGCAGTGGATGACCGCCACCTGGAGTTGATGAGGGAGCTCGAGCTCCGGTCGTACATGTGCGTTCCGCTGAAGCTTCGCGACCAGGTGATAGGTGCGCTGACTCTCGTCTCCAACACTCCAGGGCGCCAGTACACGGACGCGGACGCGGACCTCGCGGCGGAGCTCGCGCGACGGGCCGCCGTCGCGATCGACAACTCCAGACTGTACAGCTCCGGGCAGGAGGCTCGCATCGCGGCGGAACAGGCAAACGAGGCGAAGTCGGAGTTCCTCGCGATGATGAGCCATGAGCTGCGGACGCCGCTCAACGCCATCAGCGGCTACGCGGAGCTGCTGGAGACCGGCGTGCGCGGCGCGCTGACGCCGGAACAGCTGGCGGACGTGCGCAGCATCCAGCGGAGCCAGTCGCATCTGCTGGCGATCATCAACGACATGTTGAACTTCGCGAAGCTCGAAGCGGGCAAAGTGCAGTTCTCGTACGTGACCGCAACAATCAACCCGCTACTCAGCGGACTCGAGGAGCTCATCCGGCCGCAGCTCCTGGAGAAGAATCTCGAGTACGAGTACAGATCCTTCGACAAAAGCGTCACCGCCACGGTGGACGCCGAAAAATTCCAGCAGGTGATGCTCAACCTCCTGTCCAACGCGATCAAGTACACCGACTCCGGGGGGAAAATCTCCCTTTACTGGAGTGTGGACGGCCCGGATCTGATCGTCAGCGTCAGCGACACGGGCCGGGGCGTACCTGACGACAAGCTCGACGACATCTTCGAGCCGTTTGTGCAGGTCGAGCCGTTGCGCACCCGCGCGACGGGCGGGGCGGGGCTTGGTCTCGCCATCAGCAGGGACATCGCGCGGACGATGGGTGGAGAAGTCTCGGTGCAAAGCGAAGTCGGCGAGGGATCCACGTTCACCCTCCGGCTTCCCCTCGCCGGCATCGAGCCGGCTACTCCTCCACCGTGACTCGATGTGCCCCGGTAACCGCCAACCCGCGCGGGGCGGGCTCAGGCGAGCCCACGCGCAACGCGCTCGTCGGCACGGTCTCCACTTCGAGCGGCGCACCGTCGCGGCGCACCACGTAGGCCTCCATCGCGAAGTATTCGGGCAGGCCAAGCTGATCCACTAGATGGGCGGTGCCGCGATTGCGCACTTCGACCCGCTGCCAGAACTCGCGCTCGTCCTGCCCCGGGAACGGCGCCCGGTCCTTCTGCGACTGGTGCTGGAAGATCGCCGTGATCTTGGCGCGGAGCTCCTCCTCCGACAGCGGCACGAGCACGTCGGCTTCGCTCACGCTCCACTCCTGCCACGCGCCGCGGTAATACCACATCTCGGGACACTCGCCTGAAAGCCGGGCCAGCGCGCGATCCACCGCTTCGAGGCACATGCGGTGCGTGCCGTGCGGGTCCGACAGATCCCCGGCGACGAAGATGATCTCCGCCTTGTGCTCCTCGAGCAGCTCCAGGACGATGCTCACGTCTTCCTCCCCGATCGGATCCTTGCGCACCTTGCCGGTCTGGTAGAACGGCATGTTCAGGAAGCGGGCGCGCTCGCGGCCCATCCCGAACGTACGGATTCCGGCGACGGCCTCCGCCTCCCGGATGGTCCGCTTGAGAATGAGCACTTCCTCGCTGTCCACCTCGCCCGGCCTCTTCGAGTCGAGAAACTTCTCGATCGACGCGAGCCGCGACGGGCTGCTCGGCTCCGCGACGCCCAGCTCGAGTCCGGCGCGGCGGATGAAGTCCACGTAGCGCCGCACCTCGTGATCGAAGACCGCGATGTTGCCCGACGTCTGGTATGCGACCAGGATGTCATTCCCGTTCTGGTGGAGCTTGTGCAGGATCCCGCCCATCGAGATGACATCGTCGTCCGGGTGCGGCGAGAAGACGATGATGCGCTTCCCGGACGGCAGCTTGCTCCGGCCTCTGATCTTCGACACCAGCGCGTTGAACACCTCGCCGTTGAGCGGGCCCGCGGAGCCGTAGCGCGCGAGCAGCGAGCTGAGATGATGGTCGCGGTAGTCGAGCGCGTCGAGCTTGAGAACCGACTTCCCCGTGACTTCGCTGAGCCAGATTACCGCCTCGATCTCCATCGGCCGCGTCCACTTCACTTCGCCGACGACCCACGGCGTCTTGACCCGGGTAAGCTCGGCGGCCGCGGCCGGGTCCAGGTAGAACACCGCGTTTTCGTGCTGCTGGAGATACGTGGCCGCGACGTCGGGGTCCGGCTCGCCCTCGACCGCGCGCTTCACGATCTCCGACTTGTGCTCACCGGTCGCGACCAGCGCGATCTCGCGCGCGTCCATGATCGTCGCGACGCCCATCGTGATCGCCTCGGTCGGGACGTTGTCTTCGCCGAAGAAATCGGCCGCCGCGTCGCGGCGCGTCACGGTGTCGAGCGCTATCCGCCGCGTGCGGGATTCGATTCCGGAGCCCGGCTCGTTGAAGCCGATGTGTCCCGTCTTGCCGATCCCCAGGAGCTGCAGGTCGATGCCGCCCGCGTCGCGAATCGCCTGCTCGTAGGCAACGCATTCCTCGTCCACCTGCTCGCGCGGCACGTCGCCGCGCGGAATGTGCACGTTCTCCTTCCTGATGTTGATGTGCGAGAACAGGTTCTCCCACATGTACCGGTGGTAGCTGTGGATGCTGTCCGGCCGCATCGGATAGTACTCGTCGAGATTGAACGTCACGACGTCGGAGAAGTCGAGCCCCTCCTCGCGGTGCATGCGGATGAGCTCGCGATATATCCCGATCGGGGTGCTGCCGGTTGCGAGTCCGAGGACCGCGCGCGAGCCGGCGGCGCGGCGGGAGTTGATGATGTCGGCGATGCGCCTGGCGAGCGCCGAGGCAATCTCGTCGTATTCGACGATTACGACGGGGACGCGCTCGCGGTTACTCAT
>DATLBG010000090.1:0-11588 GCA_035527035.1 Gemmatimonadaceae bacterium
GGATGACGAAATCATCCCCGCGGATGATAACTCCGATGGACCTGCCGTAGATACTCCCTGTCCACGTGCGTGTAGATCTGGGTGGTGGCGATGTCCACGTGTCCGAGCATCTCCTGGACGGCGCGCAGATCGGCACCCCCCTCGAGCAGGTGCGTCGCGAACGAGTGGCGCAGGGTGTGGGGAGATACGTGCTTGGTGATGCCCGCTCGCTCGACGTGGCCACGCAGAATCTTCCACGCCCCCATGCGCGTGAGGGGGCGCCCGCGGGCGTTGAGGAGGAGAATGCCCTTCCCCTCTCCCTTCTCGAGCCGCGGACGCAGCTCGCGCAGGTAGACGGCGACCGCGCCAATCGCCGACCGACCGATCGGCACGAGGCGCTCCTTGCTCCCCTTCCCGAAGACGCGTATCAACCCTTCCTCGAGCAACAGATCGCGCACGCCAAGGGTGATCCATTCGGACACGCGTAGTCCGGCACCGTACGCCAACTCGAGCAGCGCGCGATCACGGAAGACCATGTTGTCGTCCAGTGTCGGTGCCGCGAGGAGACGCTGGACCTCGTCGACGGTCAGAACGTCGGGCAGCTCGCGCCACCGCTTCGGCATCTCCAATCGCTCGCTCGGATCGCGCACCACCACACCATCGCCCGTCAGGAAGCGGAAGTACGTGCGCACAGCCGAGACGTTGCGACGGATGCTCGCCGGCGACAGGCCCAGATCCTTGAGGTGGTACACGTACTCGCGGAGGAGACGCGCGGTGATGTCGAGGGGCGCAGCGATGCCCTTTACATCCGCGTACTCGGCGAATCGCGACAGGTCGCGGTGATACGCCTCCTGGGTGCGATACGACAGTCCCTGTTCGAGCGAGATGTAGTCCGTGAATCGTTGCAGGAGGAAGCGTCGCTCGCGTGCGTCGTCGCTCACGCGGCACTCCTCCGACGCCGAATCCACCACGCCAGCCCGGCCAGCGCCGCGAGCACGGCAGCGCCGATGGCAGCGTAGCGCCCGAACTGCGTGATGCGCTCCATCACGCTCTCCCAGTTGGCGCCGGCACGGAAGGCGATGTAGCTCACGAGCCCATACCACACCGCCGACGCGAGGCTGAGCGCGAGCATCGTCGTGACAGGCGAGATGCGCAACGCTCCCGCGAAGGGTGGCACCACCGCCCGTACACCGGGGATGAATCGACTGAGCACGAGCGCCAAGGCGCCGTACTTCCCGTGCAGCTCGCGCAGTCGACGCTCGTTCTTCTCGTCGGCGAGCGAGGGAAAGCGCTTGTGTATCCACGCAGTGCCGTGCCGGCGGCCCACGAAGTACATCGCGCCCGCGCCGGCGACGTTTCCTACCCACGTCGCGAAGAACGCCCAGAACGCACTTCCCTGCCCGCGCGCAGCGAGCCAGCTACCGAGGGCGACGACGGTGTCGGCTGGCACGGGAGGGAACACGTTCTCCACCGCTGCGAACAGCGACATCAGCAGATAGAGTGCCGCGAGCGGGATGTGACTGAGCCAATTGATCAGCCCCGCGGTCACGCTACCCTCGGCAGAGCGTCGCGGTCGCGATGCACGCGAGGCCCTCGCCGCGCCCGATGAAGCCCATCGACTCGTTGGTCTTCCCCTTGATGCTCACGTCCTCCGGGTCGCACCGGACCGCGCTGGCGATCCGAGCACGCATCGCCGCGCGGTGCGGCGCGATCCTCGGCGTTTCCGTGATGACCACCACGTCGATGTGCCCCACTCGCCAGCCTGCTGCTTCGACGTGGCCGGCGGCGAGGATCAGCATCTCGATCGAGTCGCGACCAGCGTTGGCCGGATCGGAGTCAGGAAACATCGCACCGATGTCTCCGAGACCGGCCGCGCCGAGCACTGCGTCGGTGACGGCATGTGCGATGGCGTCTCCATCCGAATGCCCTCGCAGATGGACATCGGCGGCGATCTCCACTCCACCCAGCACGAGCGGACCGCCGGGCGCGAAGCGGTGCGAGTCGTAGCCGATCCCCGAGCGGATTGCCAGGCGCTCAGCCATGCGCGGCCGCGCCTCGCGGGCTCGTCACGCGGCCGCCACGACGGGCGCGATGATCGAGTAGTCCTGCCGCCGGCGCGCGGGGGTGAAGCCGGCATCGCGAATGAGGCGCTCCATCTCCTCGATCGACGTGCGATGCGTGGTGTTCGCCGCTGACACGACGTTCTCTTCGATCATCAACGAGCCGAAGTCGTTGCATCCGAATCGCAGCGCCGTCTGCCCGACCTTCATGCCCATCGTGACCCAGCTCGACTGGATGTTCGGCACGTTGTCGAGCACGATCCGAGAGAACGCGACGGTCCGGAGATAGTCCACCGCGTCGGTCTTCTGCATGTGCGACATGCGCGGCGTGTTCTCCGGCTGCAGCGGCCAGCAGATGAACGCCGTGAATCCGCCGGTGCGCGCCTGCACTTCGCGCACCCGCGACAGGTGCTCGAGCCGCTCCTCCAGCGTCTCGCCGATCCCGTACATCATTGTCACGGAAGTCTTGAGCCCCTCGTGGTGCGCGATCTCCATGATCTCGAGCCAGCGGTCCGCGCCCGCCTTCTTTTTGGCCACCATGTCGCGCACGCGCTGAACGAGGATCTCTCCGCCGCCGCCCGGGATCGAATCGAGCCCCGCCTTCACCAGCTCGCGGATGACGTCGCGCGCCTCCATCCGAAACAGCTTGGCGAAGAAATCGACTTCGCTGGGGCTGAAGCCGTGGATGTGGATGGGGTGGTTGCGCTTGATGTAGCGCATCAGATCCAGATACCAGTCAAACGGGATGTAAGGGTTGTGTCCGCCCTGGATCAGGATCTGCACCGCGCCGAGCGCTTTCGCTTCGTCGATCTTGGCGCCGATCTGCTCGAAGGAGAGCGTGTAGCCTTCGTTGTCCTTCGGCCGCCGGTAAAAAGCGCAGAAGCCGCAGTCCGCCACGCACACGTTCGTGTAGTTGATGTTGCGGTCGATGATGTACGTCACGACGTCGCCGGGGTGCTTCTCCGCGCGGATCCGGTCGGCTTCGGCGCCGAGCTCGAGGAGCGGCGCGTTGGCGTAGAAGTCGAGCATGTCTCGCGCGGCTGTCATGCTGCGGGCAGGAAGGTGAGCGTTCCGTTCGGCACGCGGCCCTTGTCCACGAGCCGGCGGAAGAACTCGGTGAGGCCCGCGAGGTGCGGATACGACAGTCCGTAGTCGAGGCCGGAGAGGTAGTCGAGGCAGCGCTGGTCGGGCACGCCCGTGGCCGCGGAGGCCTGGGTCGCGAGCGCCGGCAGGTTCGCGAGACCCCAGTCGCGGGCGGCGATGAGCCCGGCATGTACCGCGAGCGCGTCCTTCGCCGGCGTGGTGCGCTGCGCCACCCAGACCGCGAACACGAAGGGCTGCCCGGTCCACCGCTTCCATGCTTCGCCGAGGTCGTACGAATGCTCGTAACGTGGTACGCGCGACCCGGAGCCGGCGGCGAGCAGCAGCGCCGCATCGCCGATCACGAGCCTCGCGACGTGGTCGTCGGCCGCGAAGCCCTCGACGTCGCTCAGCTCCGCGTCCCCGGGAATGAAGTGAGGCCTGGCATGCCACACGTTCTCGAACAGCAGCTCCAGCAGCGCCACGCTCGTCATCGAGCTCCTGCTCACGAGCACGTCGCGGCCTGTCAGCTCCGAAGCCGGCAGCCGGGAGTAGAGCGCCACGCTCTGCACCGGGCCGTCGCAGGAGATCGCGAGATCGGGCAACAGCAGGTACCTGCTCGAGTCGCGCGCGTACTCGACCGCTGATACCACGCTGATGTCCAGCGCGCCCGCGGCCATCTTCGCGTTGAGATCGCTCGGCACGCCCGTGACGAGCTCCGCGTCGAGATCCACGATGCCGCGGTCGACGGCGCCATACACCGGGTAGCAGTTGATGTACGGGATTCTTCCCAGCCTGATCACGCGGCCACCTGCACGCCGGAAGGCTCGGGCTCGAACGTCGTGCGGAGAATGTTGTAGAACGAGTCGCGCTCCGCGGGCACCTTCCCCGCCGACCTGATGAGCCGGAGGATCTCGGCGAGCGACATGCTCTGCGCCGTCTCCGCGCCGGCCTCGTGATAGATCTTCTCGCGGACCACAGTGCCTTCCAGATCGTTCACGCCGAACGACAGCGCCGTCTGCGACAGCATCGGCGTGACCATGATCCAGTGGGTCTTGATATGCTCGAAGTTGTCGAGGAAGAGACGGCCGACGGCGAGGTTGCGGAGGTCGTCGAACCCGGTCGTAGCGGTCCCTTCGCGGCCCAGCTCCCTGCCGAGGTCGTTGTGGTCCGGATGGTACGCTAGCGGGATGTACGCGAGGAAGCCGCCTGTCTCATCCTGCAGGTCGCGCAGCATCGTGAGGTGCTCGACCCTGTCCTCGAGCGACTCTACGTGGCCGTACAGCATCGTGCAGTTAGTGCGGATGCCGAGCTGGTGCGCGGTGCGGTGGACATCGATCCAGTCGCTGCCGGCGAGCTTCTTCTCCGCGATGGTCATGCGCACGGCCTTCCCGAACACCTCGGCCCCCCCACCGGGCAAGGTATCGAGTCCGGCCTCCCGGAGCGCAACCAGAACATCCCGCACGGGCATCTTTTCGATGCGCGAGATGTGCGCGATCTCGACGGCCGTCAGCGCCTTGA
This sequence comes from Gemmatimonadaceae bacterium, assembly GCA_035527035.1. Lineage (GTDB taxonomy): Bacteria > Gemmatimonadota > Gemmatimonadetes > Gemmatimonadales > Gemmatimonadaceae > JACDCY01. The sequence goes on from DATLBG010000090.1 coordinate 4,641, forward strand.
TGTGCACGTGAGGGTAGCGCTGCTTGAGCCCGCGAAAAATGTCGCTGTAATACTGGAGTCCCGCCTTCATGTCGAGCCCGCCGACGATGTGGAACTCGCGCGTCAGCCCGTTGTCCGCCGCCGACGCCTCCGCCCACACCTCGTCCAGCGTGTAGTGATAAGCGCCGTGCTCCCTTGGCAGTCGCGCGAACGAGCAGAACGCGCAGGTCTTCCGCAGGATGCAGACGTTCGTCGGATTGATGTGTTGATTCGCGGCGAAGGTAACGACGTCGCCGTGTTTCGCGCGGTTGGCGTGATCGGCGAGGCGGCCAAGCGACAGCAGGTCGGGCGACCTGAACATCACCAGCGCGTCGTCCCCGCTCAGCCGCTCGCCCGCAGCGTACTTCTCGGCGACGCGCCGCAGCGCGGGGTCCGCTACCCTTGCCGGGTTGGGATGCGCGCTTGCGGCCGGCATCAGCTCAGCTAGTGAACTTGCGGACGGCGAGTGACACGTTGTGCCCGCCGAAGCCGAAGCTGTTGCTGATGGCGGCATTCACTTCGCGGCGCACGGAGGCGTTGGGCGTGTAGTTGAGGTCGCACTCGGGATCCGGCGTCTCGTAGTTGATCGTCGGTGGCACGATCCCCTCCTGCACAGCGAGCGAGCTGATGATGAACTCGACCGCGCCGGCCGCGCCGAGCATGTGCCCGGTGGAGGATTTGGTGGAGCTCACGTTGATGCCGGCGGCGTGCTCCCCGAACACCGCCTTGATGGCGCGGGTCTCGTTGAGGTCGTTGGCTGGCGTCGAGGTGCCGTGCGCATTTATGTACTGCACGTCCGCCGGTGTGAGGCCGGCGTCCTTGAGCGCGCGCTTCATCGCGCGCTGAGCGCCCTCGCCGTCGGGAGCGGGAGCCGTGAGGTGGTACGCATCCCCCGTGGCGCCGTAGCCGGCAACCTCGGCGTAGATCCGGGCGCCGCGGTTGAGCGCGTGCTCCAGCTCTTCCAGGACCACCACACCGGCGCCCTCGCCCATCACGAACCCGTCGCGCGTCTTGTCGAACGGGCGTGACGCCGTCCCGGGCGAATCGTTCCGCTCCGACAGCGCCTTCATGTTGGCGAAACCGGCGATGGCCATTGGCGTCACCGCGGCCTCCGATCCGCCGCAGATCATCACGTCGGCGTCGCCGTACTGGATGGTGCGGAAGGCATCACCTATTGCATGAGCTGCGGTCGCGCAAGCCGATACGGTAGCGTAGTTTGGGCCTTTCGCGTTGAATTGCATGGAGACGATCCCCGCCGCGATGTCCGTGATGAACATCGGGATGAAGAACGGGGAGATCTTGCTGGGTCCTCGCTCCCGGTAGACGTCGTGCTGCTCCTCGAAGCTCTTGAGGCCGCCGGTGCCGCTGCCCAGGATGACCCCGATGCGGTCAGGGTCGTAGCCGTTGACGCCGCCCTCGAGGCCGGCGTCGCGCATCGCCTGTTTGGAAGCCGACACGGCGTACTGCGTGTACGGGTCCGCGCGCTTGATCTCCTTCCGGTCCATGTACTGCGACGGGTCGAAGCCCTTGAGCTCCGCGGCAAATTTGACCGGAAAGGTCGATGCGTCGAACTTGGTGATCGGCGCGGTGCCTGACTTCCCCGCCACGAGCGCATCCCACATCGACGGTACGTCGTTGCCGACGGGCGTGAGCGCCCCGAGACCGGTAACGACGACGCGGCGACTCATTACGCGGGCACTTTCTCGTTCAGATAGGCCAGGGCGTCACCGACCGTGCGGAGCTTTTCGGCGTCCTCATCGGGGATGTCGATGTTGAACTCCTTCTCGAACTCCATCACGAGCTCGACGATGTCCAGGCTGTCTGCGCCCAGGTCTTCGATGAAGCTCGCTTCATTGGTCAGCTTCTCCCGCTCCACACCGAGCTCTTTCTCGATGATGTCCTTGACCTTGTTCGAGTTATCGGCCATCGGTCGTTCCTCTGTGGTGACTAGTGACTGGTGCCTGGTGACGTGGTGCGCGCAGCTCGATTCTCCCTGCGAAATATACATACCAGCGACTGCGTTACATGACCATTCCGCCGTCTACGACGAACACCTGTCCCGTGATGTAGGAGGCCTGCTCCGAGGCGAGAAAAGCCACCATCGAGGATACGTCACGCGGCTTCCCGAGCCGCTCCAGCGGGATCATCGAAACGAGGCCCGACCTGGCCTCGGCCGACATTGATTCGGTCATCTCGGTCTCGATGAATCCCGGCGCGATCGCGTTCACCAGAACGTTGCGGGAGCCGAGCTCCTTGGCAACGGATTTGGTGAGAGCGATGAGCCCCGCCTTGCTGGCCGCGTAGTTCGCCTGCCCCTTGTTGCCCATCAGCCCTACGACGCTCGAGATGTTGATGATCCGCCCCCAGCGCCGCTTCATCATGCCGCGCGACGCGGCCTTCGTGGCGACGAATGCGCCGCGCAGGTTCGCGTTCATCACCGCGTCCCAGTCCTCGTCCTTCAGCCGCAGCACGATGTTGTCTCGCGTGAGGCCGGCGTTGTTGACCAGTATGTCGAGCGGCCCCATGCGCTCTTCGACGTCGCTGACCAGCTTCGTCACTGCCGCGCTGTCGGCCATGTCGGCCGCGAATCCCTGCGCGCCCGGGCCGACGGCCGCGGCAGCCTCTTCGGCCCGCTGGAGCTCGCGGCCGGTGACCGCGACTTTGGCGCCGCATTCCGCGAGCGTCTGCGCGATGTCGCGCCCGATGCCGCGCGTGCTTCCGGTAACCAGCGCGACCCTGTTCGACAGATCTATCTGCATCACTGGATGGTGGCGAAAAGTTTGTCGATGTCGGCCGGCGTGCCGCATGCCAGCGCGCGCGCACCGCTCACCGCCCGCGAAATCAGCCCCGTCAGGACGTTCCCGGGGCCGAGCTCGATCCATGTCGCATCCGGATAGGGCGCAGCCATGTTCTTCACCTGGCCGGTCCATCTGACGGGGCTGGTGAGCTGACGAACGAGGGTGTCGCGCGCGCAGGATGCCGTCGTGCAGGCTTCGGTCGTCACGTTCGAGTAGACCGGAAACGACGGGTCTGACAGGCTCGCGGACTCGATCGCCTCACGCAAGCCCTTCTCAGCAGGTTTCATCAGCGGCGAATGGAATGCGCCGGCGACAGGCAGGCGCACCGCCCGTTTCGCGCCGGCCTGCTTCGCGAGCTCCATGGCTTTCTCGACGCCGGCGATCTCGCCCGACACGACGATTTGCGCGTCGGAGTTGTAGTTCGCGGGAACGACCTCCCCCGTCTCCGACGCCCGCAGGCAGATGTCCTCGATCGAGCTGGTGAGCTCGCCGAGTATGGCGGCCATCGCGCCGGGACGCTTGATCCCCGCTTCGTGCATGAGCTCGCCGCGCGTGCGGACGATACGCACGGCGTCGGCGAGCGTTGTAGAGCCGGCCGCGTGGTAGGCGGTGTGCTCACCCAGGGAGTGTCCGCCCGCGGCGTTCACGCCGCCGATGCGGTCCCTGATCAGCGCCCACACGATCGCGCCGTGGGCGAGCAATGCGGGCTGCGCGTTGTGAGTGGCCGTGAGCTCCTCGGCCGGTCCGTCGAACATGATCCGGGAGAGGCCGACGCCCAGCGCGTCGTCTACTTCCTGCAGCATCTGCTTCGCGATCGGAAAGGCGTCTGCAAGGTCTTTAGCCATCCCCGGTTTCTGGGATCCCTGGCCGGGAAAAACCAGAATGACAGACATAGCTGCTGTCAAAACCTCACCACCATCGATGCCCAGGTGAATCCCGCGCCGAACGCCACGAGCAGAACAGTCGAGCCTTCCTTGATCCGCCCCGTCTCGATCGCTTCGTCGATCGCGATCGGAATCGATGCCGACGACGTGTTCCCGTAGCGGTCCACGTTCACGTACACCTTGTCCATCGAGATGCCGGCGTGCTTGGCCGTGGCCTCGATTATTCTCGTGTTGGCCTGATGCGGAATGAGCAGGTCGATGTCGTGCCCGGTGAGGCGCGCCCCGTCGAGCGCGCGATCAGCCGCATCTGACATCGATCGCACCGCGTGCTTGAACACTTCCCGGCCGGCCATCTTGACGAGGTGGCTTTTCCGCTCGAGCACGTCCGCGGTGATCGGCACGGTCGCGCCGCCCTCGGGCCGATACAGCAGCTCAGCGAGCGTGCCGTCGCTTCGCAGGTACGTGGAGAGAATCCCCTTCCCGGTTTTCGCGCGCTTGAGGACGACCGCGCCGGCGCCGTCGCCGAACAACACGCATGTCGAGCGATCGGTCCAGTCCACGATCGAGCTCATCTTCTCCGAGCCTATCACGAGCGCGGTCTCGATCACGCCCGACGTGATCATGCCCTCGGCGACCGTCATCCCGTACAGCCAGCCGGAGCATGCCGCCGAGAGATCGAATGCCGACGCTCTGGATGCTCCGAGCGACGCCTGCACGTCCACGGCCGTAGACGGGAGCAGCCGGTCGGGCGTCGCGGTCGCCAGGATGATGGTGTCGAGCTCGCCCGGGTGCACGCCCGCGCGGTCCATCGCGATGCGGCCCGCGTCGGCAGCCATCGAGCAAGTCGTCTCCCCTGGCTGGGCAAGGTGACGCTCGATGATTCCTGTGCGCTCGACGATCCACTCGTGGGTGGTGTCGATGCCCATCGCGGGGAAGTCGTAATTCGTGACGACCTTCGGCGGGATCCCGCGTCCGGTGCCGGCTATCGCCGCGATTGGCCGCTTCACGCGGCGGCGCCCGACGCGGAGGACCCGTTAGCCAGCGCCGCGAGACGCTCCCCGATCTGCGCGTTCATCCCGGAGCCCGCGGCGCGGGCGGCTGCCTTGATCGCGTTGGCGATGGCGCGGGGGCTCGAGTTGCCGTGGCAGATCATGCTGATGCCCTTCACGCCGAGCAGCGGAGCGCCTCCGTATTCGGACGAATCGAAGGTGCGAATGACGTCCTTGAGCTGTGCCCGGTCGATTCCATTCTGCTGCAGCACTTCGAGCACCATCGGCATCACGCCTTCATAGAACTTGAGCACCACGTTTCCGACGAACCCGTCGCAGACGACTACGTCGATGGGTCCCCGGGCGCACTCGCCCGCGGGAAGGTCGCGCCCTTCGACGTTGCCGACGAAGTTGAATCCCGCGGATGCAAAGACGGCGTTCGCTTCCTTCACGACGGCGTTTCCTTTTTCCGCTTCCTCGCCGATGCTGAGCAGGCCAACGGCGGGATTCGCGCGGCCGAGCACGGATTCCGCGTAGACCGCGCCGAGCCAGGCGAACTGAAGCAGCTCGCGGGCGGAGCAGTCCACGTTCGCGCCGGCGTCCAGCACCACCACGGGCTGGCGGCGTGTTGGAAACGCAGTGGCAATGGCCGGCCGCGTAAGCCCGGGGTGCAGCTTGAGCAGCATGGCCGATGCGGCCATCTGCGCGCCGGTGTTGCCGGCTGAGACGAAGGCGTCGGAGCGGGACTCGAGCTGGAGCTTGAGTCCCGCGGACATCGAGTTGTTCGGCTTGCCGCGGATGACCGCGCTTGGCTTGTCCGACATCTCGATCACTTCGGGCGCTTCGACGATTTCGATGCGGTCCCGATGTTTCGCGTCCGCGGCCATCTCTCCCTTGAGCAGGGAGTCGAGCTCCGTCGTGATGGCGGTGGTGCGTCCTACGAGCTGGATCGCGAGATCGCCGTCGCTCGCGCGCAGGGCCTGGAGCGCGCCGGCAACCGGGGCACGGGGAGCGAAGTCTCCCCCCATTGCGTCCAACGCGATCCTGGCCAACTCAGGCTTCCTTTGCCGCTACCCGCTGCTCGCCGTCGTAGTATCCGCATTCCTCGCACACGTGGTGCGGGCGCTTCATCGCCTGGCAGCGCGGACACGACTGAATGGCTACGGGCTTCGCCTTCTTGTGCGTGTTGCGCGCGCGCTTCTTTCTCTTCGAGGTCCGTCTTTTGGGTACGGCCATTTCTATGCTCGGTGGAAGTCGGAGGCCGGAGCTTCCGATCTAGGTATGTCGTTCAGTTATCGCCCGGCGCGGCCATTCGGCCAGCCGGCTTCCTCAATGCATCCCAACGCGAATCGCGCGCAGGCTCGCACGCGCACTCGCCTTCGTTCAGATCCGCGCCGCAGTTCGGGCACAGTCCCTTGCAGTCTTCCCTGCACTCCGCGAACGCCGGGACGGCGAGGAGCCAGCTCTCCCGCACCGCGGGCCGCAGGTCAAGCTCGCGGCCGCCCGGATCGAACTCGAACACATCCGGGTCATCCACTTCGTCGTCACCGGCGGGCGCGAAGACGGCGTGCAGCTCGTCGCTCACGCCTTCGGTAACGTCCGTCAGGCACCGCCGGCATTCCATGTCGGCCGTGCCGCTTATGCGTCCGCTCAGGTAAAACCGCGACTGCCCAGCGGCCGAGAGCCGCCCTTCTACGCGAATGGGCCCGGAAGGGCGCTGATCGGCGTCCTCCCAGATCGGATCGTCGGGGTCCAGAGTGCCCGCGACCTGCGCCGCGCGCGCTTCCAGGGACCGAATGTCGAACGACAGCATAAGCCTTGAAACATAAGGGCTTAGCGCGCTGTGAGCAACTCGGTTTCGGCGAAGAAAAAGCGGCTTTCGCGCTCGGCGTTCTCGTCAGAATCGGAAGCGTGGATGGCGTTCCGCTCCTTGGACTCGGCGAACAGCTTCCGGACCGTTCCGGCGTCGGCTTCCGCGGGGTCGGTGGCCCCGATCGCCTTTCTGAGCTCGGCGACCGCGTTGGCCTTCTCCAGAACCATCGGCATGCATGTGCCCGAGGTCATGAACTTGACCAGCGACCCGTAGAACGGCCGCTCACGATGCACCGCGTAGAACTCGCCGGCGGTGGCTTCGGTCAGGCGCATTACGCGGGCTGCGACGACCTTGAAGCCGGCGGCCTCTAGGTGCGCGATGATCTTGCCGGCTTTGCCAGATCCAAAGGCGTCTGGCTTGATGATCGTAAGGGTGCGGTTGGACAT
>DATLBG010000091.1:0-5880 GCA_035527035.1 Gemmatimonadaceae bacterium
GCGGGGGCTTCGGCTTTGGGAGCGGCAGCGGCGGGCGCGGCGCCTTCGGTCTTGCTGTCGTCGATCTCGCCGAGCACTTCGTCCACCTTCACGATGTCGCCTTCCTTCCTGGCGTGCTTGGCTACGACGCCGGCTTTGAGGGCGGGGACTTCGACGGTGATCTTGTCGGTCTCGAGCTCGACCACGGTATCGCCGGCGGCAACGGCCTCGCCTTCCTGCTTGGTCCAACGCGAGACGGTCGCCTCTACGATCGATTCGCCGAGCGGTGGGACTTTTAGCGAGATCATTCTTTAGTGCCGGAGAGCGGGGGACCGTAGTTGACCGTAGAATTCAAGGCCAACAGCCAATAGCCAACAGCCAATAGCTGTCCGCCCAAAATATATCCGCAAAACAGTGCGCGCACTTACGATCTCCACCCACGGCGGGCTCGACGCGCTCGAGCTCAGGACCGACCTGCCGGTGCCCGAGCCGGGCCCGGGCGAGGTCCGCGTCCGCGTCCGCGCTGCGGCGCTCAATCACCTGGACCTGTGGATGCTTTCAGGGCTGCCGGGCATCACGATCAGGCCGCCGTGGCCGCTCGGCGCCGATGCCTGCGGCTTTGTGGACAAGATGGGACCGGGCACGTCGAGCGAGCACGCGACGGCCGGCGACTACGTCGTCATCAATCCCGGCCTCAGCTGCCGGAAGTGCGAGTACTGCGTGCGCGGCGAACACTCGCTGTGCGTGAAGTTCGGGCTCCTCGGCGAGCACTTTCCCGGAACGCTGGCTGAGTACGTGACTGTCCCCGCGGCGAACGTGCGCGCGATTCCCTCGGACACGAATCCCGAGAGCGCCGCCGCGTTCACGCTTGCGACTCTGACCGCGTGGCGGATGATCGTCACGCGCGCGCAGGTGCGGAGCGGCGAGACCGTTCTGATCTGGGGAATCGGCGGCGGAGTGGCGATCGCGGCGATGCAGATCGCGAAGCTCCTTGGCGCCACGGTCTGGGTGACGTCCAGCAGCGACGACAAGCTCGCCCGCGCGCGCGAGCTCGGCGCCGACGAGACGTTCAATCACGCGAGCGTGGACGTCGCGCGCGAAGTGCGGGCGAGAACGGGCAAGCGAGGCGTGGACGTCGTCATGGACGACGTCGGTCCCGCGACCTGGGAGAAGTCGCTCGGCGCGCTGTCGAAGGCCGGCCGGCTCGTCACGTGCGGCGCTACCTCCGGCCCGAAGGTCGAGACCGACGTGCGGAAGCTGTTCTGGAACCAGTGGACGATCCTCGGCTCGACGATGGGCAACGACGCCGAGTTCGACGCGATTGTGCGCGAGCTGGCGAAGGGCAGGCTGCTTCCGCCGGTGGACAGCGTGTTCGAGCTCGAGAACGGGCGGGCGGCGTTCGAGCGGCTCCATGTCGCGGGCCAGTTCGGAAAGGTCGTGGTCCGCATCTCTAATGAATGAGACGCACGAGGGGGACGAGGCGCAGTTCACGCCCGCCGAGGTGGACCAGATCCGCCGGGCCTGGTCCGAAACGGATCCGCCGGTCTGCCCGCGGTGCGGGTCGCGGATGACCCGGCGCCCGATAGGCGGGGGGTCGTTCGGGTTGGGCTATGCCCGGCGAAGGGAGTGGTTGATTTGTCCGGGATGCAAGAGGAGCGCGTTGTTCGATTTGAAGCGGGGGACGAGGAACTGAGAGGTATCAGGTATCAGGTATCAGAGATAAACCTGGCTGTTACTGATACCTGATACCTGATACCCGTCAGCTATTTAGTGCTATTTTCTACGCCATGACGATGCCGCGTTTTTTCGCCCAGCTCACCGACACCAACTTCACCGCGCAGCTCCCCGACGAAGAGCCCGTCGGCTTCGGTGAGCGGCTGCGCGCCAGCATGGAGCAGCTTTACCAGTACGTGCCGGCGCTGTTCGGCGCGCTGGTCATCCTGTTCGCTACCTACCTGCTCGCGCGGCTCGCGGAGAAGGGAGTCGAGCGGCTGCTGCGGAAGCTTCACTTCAACCGCCTGCTCGAGCGCGGCGGCGTGATGCAGGCGGTGGAGCGCTCCGGCTCGCATCTGAATCCGACGCGGGTCACGGCGAACGTGATCTTCTGGTTCATAATGTTCGTGGGCATGCTCGTGGCCGCGAACGCGCTCGGCCTCGAGTCGCTGGCGAACGTGTTCTCGCAGCTGGTGAGCTACATCCCGAGCGTGATCGCGGCGATCGCGATCATCATCATCGGCATCGTGCTCGGCAGCTTCGTCGGCGGGCTGATCATGGCGTCGGCGGGCGGACTGCACGGCGGCCCGACTCTCGCGCGCGTCGGCAAGGCGGGCGTGGTGCTGCTCGCGGTGTTCATGGCGCTGCAGGAGCTGGGGATCGCGACGGAGATCGTGACGACCGCGTTCGCACTGCTGTTCGGGGCGATATCGCTGGCGCTGGCGATCTCATTCGGGCTCGGCAACCGGGATCTCGCCGGGGAGATCACGCGCGAGTGGTACGACAGGTACCGTGCGGAGCGGGAAGCGATCGACCGGGAGAATGCGGAGCTGGACCGGGAGGAGGAGTTGGAGGAGTACACGGGACAGCACCCAGCGCCGAGGTACGGGGAAGAGCAGGGAGACGAAACCGGGGGTTGAGGGGAACAACGCTGCGCGCTGCGCCCTAGCAAGTGACGGTCAGTAGGTAAACTTTCGTCGAGCAGCGCCGGCGGCGGAGAGTGTCCAGGGTAACCCCACCGCACGATTGGCTCCTCCGCGTACTAATCCGTACCTTTGCGCGCCATGCCAGCCTCCCCCACGACGCTCGACAGACTCTCGTCCGCCCTAGAAGGCCGGTACTCGATCATTCGCGAGATCGGCGCGGGCGGCATGGCGACCGTGTACCTCGCCGAGGACGTCAGGCACCGCAGGAAAGTCGCGATCAAGGTACTGCATCCCGAGCTCACCGCGGTGCTCGGTCCCGAGCGGTTTCTGAACGAGATCGAGCTCACGGCGAACCTGCAGCACCCGCACATCCTGCCTCTGTTCGATTCCGGCGCCGCTGACAACCTGCTGTTCTACGTCATGCCGTTCGTCGAGGGTGAAACGCTGCGGCAGAAGCTGATGCGCGAGCAGCAGCTGCCCATCGCGGAGGCGGTGCGGATCGCGAGCGACATCGCGGACGCGCTCGAGTACGCGCACAAGCATGGCGTGGTGCACCGCGACATCAAGCCCGAGAACGTGTTGTTGCACGAGGGTCGGCCCTTGGTCGCCGACTTCGGGATCGCGCTCGCCGTCCAGCATGCGGGCGGCGCGCGAATGACGCAGACCGGCATGTCGCTTGGCACTCCCCAGTACATGGCGCCGGAGCAGGCGATGGGCGACAAGGCGGTGGATCACCGCGCGGACATCTACGCCCTGGGCGCGGTTACGTACGAGATGCTCACGGGCGAGCCGCCCTTCACCGGACCGAACTCGCAGGCCGTAGTGGCGAAGATCCTTACGACGGATCCGTCGTCGCTCGTCTCGAAGCGCCGGTCGGTCCCGCCGCACGTGAACGCCGCGGTGCTGACTGCGCTCGAGAAGATGCCCGCGGACCGTTTCGCGAGCGCCGCTCAATTCGCGGAAGCGCTCGCGGGTCGGGGCTCTGTGCTCGGTGATTCCCGCGCGACGCCAACCGCGTCCGCGCAACTCCGGCATTCAAATTGGCGGACAGCATTCGCCGCTGCTGCCGCTGCTGCCGTTGTCGTTACGGCGGTCGCCGCATGGTCGCTCACTCGATCGAGCGGCGCAGACGGAATACGCGCCGCGTGGGAGTACATCGAGCTGTCCGACAGCGTCGGTGTGAATCTCAACTTTCCCGCGCTCGCGCTCTCGCCGGACGGAAATTCCGTTGTCTTTCGCGAGAACATCACGGAGACGCGGCTGTGGATCAAGAATCGTGACGACCTCGAGCCGCGCCAGATGCCCGGCACGGAGCGCGCTCAGAACCCCGCTTTTTCGCCTGACGGGGAATGGCTCGCTTTCATCGCGGACGGACGATTGAAGAAGGTCGGGGTGCGCGGCGGGGCGGCCGTCACGCTTGCCGATTCCGCGTTGAGCGGCTTCGGCGGCGCGGCATGGCTGGACGACGGTTCCATCATCTACGTGGCGCCGTCGCAATTCGAGCTTCGGAAGGTGAGCGCCGCAGGGGGCAGCTACACGGTCGCCTTCAGGGACACCGCACTCGGCGGCCGCGGCATCGGCAACCCTTCAGCGCTGCCTGACTCGCGCGGGGTGCTGTACGAGCTGTGCTCTTCGGGGTGCGTGACGTCGAGCTTGTATGCGGTCGACTTCCGTTCCGGGACGGCGAAGGTGGTTCTCGAAGACGCGGTGCAGGGGTGGTATCTGCCCACGGGGCACATCCTGCACGTTCGTCGCGACGGGGCAGCGCTCGTCGCGCCGTTCGATCTCGACAAGCTCGAGATCTCGGGAGGTGCCGTGCCGGTGCTGGAGAACGTGGCCGGAGGTGCCGGTTTCGCCCAGCTCGCGTGGTCGCCGAGTGGTGCGCTGGTGTACGTGTCCGGCGGTGCGCGCGCGCGCGACAACGCCGTGGCCAGAGTATCGCGCAGCGGGGTGATAACACCTATCGACACGTCGTGGGCGGGGCAGTTCAACTCCATCGCGCTGGCGTCTGACAGCCGCCGTCTGGCGCTTGGCGTCGGATTGGGGACGAGCGCACTCAACATCTGGATCAAGCAGCTCGATCGCGGACCGTTCACACGGTTGACTTTCGGCGGTCGCGATCGACGGCCCGAGTGGTCTCCGGACGGGAAGATGGTCGCGTTCATTCGCGACACGCTGACTACAGGCGTCGCTATTGTGCGTCCGGCTGACGGCACAGGATCGGAGCGTCCGCTGCTGCGTCTGCCGCAACAGCTGCAGGAGATCGCGTGGTCACCCGATGGCGAATGGATCGTGGTTCGCACCGACAACGCTGGTCCGGGTGCGGGAGACCTGATTGGTGTGCGGACTCGGGGAGATACGACGCCGGTTCCCTTGGTGACGAGCGCGTTTACGGAGCTCAATCCAACAGTGTCGCCGGATGGGCGTTGGCTGGCATACGCGTCCAACGAGTCCGGCCGGAGCGAAGTGTATGTACGGCCGTTTCCGGGGACGAGCGCCGGCCTGTTTCAGGTGTCGCTCGACGGCGGAGGGCAGCCGCGATGGTCCCGGCGCGGCAGCGAGCTGTTTTTCATAGGTGCTCGCGGACAGCTGGTAGCCGCCACCGTGCGCACCTCTCCCTCGTTCGAGGTCGTTCAGCTGCAGGCGTTGTTCTCGACGTCGCCGTTTATCCTCGACGCTTTTCACCAGGCCTACGACGTAGCGAGCGACGGCTCATTTCTGTTTGTTGGCGCGCGGCAGTTTCCCGGCGCCCGGGCACCGCGCGTGGTACGGGTGGACAACTGGTTCAGCGACGTGCGAGCCCGAATGCCCAAGTGACCACGTCCGTGGAGCGCCTGACCGCGGCGCTAGCGGACAGGTACACGATCGAGCGCGAGATCGGGGCCGGAGGAATGGCGACGGTATATCTCGCGCAGGACATCCGCCACCGGCGCAAAGTCGCGATCAAGGTGCTGCATCCCGAGCTCACCGCGGTGCTCGGTCCCGAACGGTTCCTGAACGAGATCGAGCTCACCGCTAACCTGCAGCACCCGCACATCCTCCCGCTGTTCGATTCAGGCGCGGCTGACACGCTGCTGTTCTACGTGATGCCGTACGTGCAGGGTGAGACGCTGCGCCAGCGACTGACGCGAGAGCACCAGCTCCCGATCGCGGAAGCGCTGCGCATCGCGGGCGACGTCGCCGACGCGCTGGAATACGCGCACAAGCACGGCGTGGTGCACCGCGACATCAAGCCCGAGAACGTGCTGCTGCACGACGGCCG
>DATLBG010000092.1:0-6840 GCA_035527035.1 Gemmatimonadaceae bacterium
GCCAGCGACCAATGGAGTGATCATCTGCCACGGCTTCAAGGGTTTCGCGCGCTGGGGAGCGTGGCCGGTGCTCGCTGCCGCAATCAACGAGCGCGGGCTCAACGCCATCGCGTTCGACTTCAGCGGCAGCGGCGTAGGCGCCGATCGGGAAAGCTTCACCGAGCTGGACGCGTTCGCCGGCAACACCTACCGGCGCGAGCTCGAGGATCTGAACGCAGTGGTCAATCACGCGACTACCATCGGATGGACGTCGCGCGACTGCGGATTATTCGGACACTCGCGCGGCGGCGCGACCGCGATCTTTTTCGCCGCCGATTCCGATCGTGTCTGTTGCCTGGCCACCTGGGCATCGATCGCCACCATCGAGCGCTGGTCGGAGGAACAGGTTCGCGACTGGCGGGAGCGCGGATACATCGAAGTGGTGAACAGCCGGACCAACCAGGTAATGCGCATAGACGCATCCGCGCACGAGGAATGCGTCCGCGAGTCGCGGTACGGCCTGGACGTCGAGCGCGCCGCGGAGCGCGTCCGCGCGCGGTGGCTCATCGTCCACGGCTCGGCGGATGACGTCGTGCCCGTAAGCGATGCACACAGGCTCGCCGCGGCTAATTCGCACGGCGATCACGGAATGGTCGCAGAGCTGCGCATCGTCGAGGGCGCGAACCACGTGCTCGGCGCGTCGCATCCGCTGACGACAGTGCCGGAGCAGCTGCGCGGCGTGATCGACGACACCGCCGACTTCTTCGCGCGCGAGCTCGGCCCCGTGAGCCCGTGAGTCTGGCGCGAACGCTCGCTGATCCCGAGCTCGTTCGGATCTCGCGGTCGCTGGTGGCGAACCCGGGCTCCCCCGGCGAGCACGACCCCGATGCGCGGCCCGCGGCCGTCGCGCTCGTGCTGCGCGCGGTCGAGATGCAGGGCCTCGAGCTTCTTTTCATCAGGCGCGCCGAGTACGCGGACGATCCGTGGAGCGGACAGGTCGCTTTTCCGGGAGGAAGGCACGAGGCCGGCGACGAATCGCTCGAGCGCACCGCGATCCGCGAAACGTGGGAAGAGACGGGAATAGATCTGTCGGCCAGCGGCGCGATGCTCGGCGCGCTCGACGACGTACAGCCGAACACGGCGGTGCTGCCGCGCGTGGTGGTGCGCCCGTTCGTGGCCGCGGTGTCATCCGATGCCGGGATTCGCGAGAGCGGCGAAGTCGCCGAGGCATTCTGGGTCCCGGTGGATGCGCTGCGGGAAGAGTCGGGCTGGGGCGAGACCGAAGTCACCGCTGGAGGAATCGCGCGAAGGGTCCGCGCGTTCCAGCACGGCGACCATACGGTCTGGGGGATGACCGAGAGGGTAGTTCGACAGCTGCTCGCGCGGCTGTGACAAACGCAGCCTTGCGGCTGATTTAGGCATTCCTAAATTCATGCATGCGCCCGATCGGCGCGGTTAGTGCGACCTTATGTCGGTGTCCACCCAGGAGCGCATGGCGTGAGCAGGGTTTCGGGTTCCGACGCATCCAAGCGCGAATCGCTGAAAGACAAAGACTCGGTGATCACCGGACCTGCCGAGGATTACCTCAAGGCGATTTACGAGCTGGAGCTGTCGGGCGGCGCCGCTTCCACCAACGACATCGCGCAGCGGCTGTCGTTCGCGCCTGCGTCCGTTACCGGAATGATCCGCCGGCTCGCGGATCACGGGCTGCTTGCATACGAGCGGTATCGCGGGGTCACGCTGACGACGGCGGGCCGCCGCGCGGCGCTGCGGACGCTCAGGCGCCACCGGATCATCGAGTCCTATCTGGTGGAGACGCTCGGCTACCGCTGGGACAATGTGCATGACGAAGCCGAGCGGCTGGAGCATGCCGCATCGGAGGAGCTGATAGACAAGATGGCGGCGGCGATCGGAGAGCCGGTGGTGGATCCGCACGGCGCGCCGATCCCCACGCGCGAGGGAACGGTGGACGAAACCCAGTACTGCTCGCTTGCGGATCTGGGTCCCGGCCACCGGGTGGCAGTGGTGCGCGTCAGCGACGACGACCCTGAAGTTCTGCGGTATCTGGCCACGATCGGGATCATGCCGGGAGTGACGATCGCGGTTCTCGCGTGCGAGCCTTTCGACGGGCCGATCACGCTGTCCATCGACGGAGAGCGGATGTCCATCGGTGCGCCGCTCGCGGCGCAGGTGATGGTGGACATGATCGGAAACTCCGAGGCGCCGTCGCACTGAAACGGCAACTACAAAGAGAACTGAACGGCTAATAGCTGCAAGCTGACGGAAGCTGCAAGCCGCTGAGCTAAGGACGAGGCTGACCTGACGGTGCGGTTCGCCTGCGAAACACAACGTCAGGTCAAAATTGTTCGCGGCTAATGGGCTTGTAGCTCTTCAGCTTGCAGCTATTAGCCGTTCAGTTCTCTGTGGCAGTACTATCTTCGGAGTATGCTCGGCAACGTCCGCGTGGGCACCCAGGGCTGGAATTACGAAGCGTGGGAGGGACCCTTCTACCCTCCGGGCACGCGCCCGTCCGACTTTCTCTCGATCTACGCGCGCGCATTCGACACTGTAGAAGTTGATTCCACGTTCTACGCCATTCCGGCGCTGACGACCTTTCAGAGCTGGGCGGAGCGCACGCCGCCGGGATTCGCCTTCGCGCTCAAGTTGCCGCAGGAGATCACACACGAGCAGCGGCTGCGCGACGCGACGGGCGCGACGGAGCTGTTCTTCGAGCGGGCGCGCGCGCTGGGCAGCAAGCTCGGCCCCACGCTGGTGCAGCTGGGCCCGGACCTCGCCCCGTCCGAGCTCCCCGCGCTCGTGGCCTTCCTGCAGCGCCTCCCGCGCGACTTGCAGGTAGCGGTCGAGTTCCGCCACCGCGGATGGATGAACGACGGCATCTACGCGCTTCTGCGGGAGCACAACGTCGCGCTCGCGCTGGTGGAAGGACGCTGGATTCCACGCAAGACGATGCTCGCGCTCGCCGAGAAGCCCACGGCCGACTTCGCGTACATCAGATGGATGGGGCCGAATCGCGACATCGTCGATTACTCGCGCGTACAGGCCGACCGCACGCGCGAGATAGAGCTGTGGCGCAACGCGCTGATCTCGCTCGCGGCCAGTGTCACGATGGTGTACGCCTACGTCAACAACCACTTCGCCGGCCACGGGCCCGCCAGCGCGCGCGACGTCCAGCGCGCGATGGGGCAGCAGCCGGTAGCTCCCGAGACGATCGGCGAACAGCTGCTGTTGTTTTGAGCACCCGCGAGAAAGTGCTCGCCGGAGTCGCGCTGCTGTTCGCCGCGCTTTTCGTCAGGCTCGGCTTCTGGCAGATCGAGAGGCTGCGCGAGCGTCAGGCATTCAACGCTCCCATCGAATCGCGCGTCAGGCAGGCCCCGGTCGCGCTGCGCGACGTCGGTTCCGATCCTGACGAGGCGCGCTACCGACGGGTGGTGGTGACCGGTGAATACGACTACGATCGTGAGCTCGTGCTCACGCTGCGATCCCGACAGGGCTCGCCGGGTGTGAATCTGCTAACGCCCTTGAAGGTCGAGGGAAGCGACACGGCCGTGCTCGTCAATCGGGGCTGGATCTACGCGCCGGACGGGATGAGCGCCGACAGGAGACCATGGCGCGAGCCGGATCCTGTCGGCGCGAGCGGGTACGTGCTGTTGCTGGATGAAGGGGACTCTGGCGGAGTTCGGTCAGCCGGCAAGCCTCGTGCGATCCGCCGGCCACATCGGGGAACGATCGCGTCCATGCTGCCGTACCCGGTCGCGCCATACTACGTCGTGCTCTCCTCGCCCGGCGCGGTCCCCGACAGCACGCCGCCGCGCATTCCTCCGCCGGCGTTGAGCGAGGGGAATCATCGCAGCTACGCGATGCAGTGGTTCACATTCGCGATCATTGCAGTCGGCGGAACGGCGATTCTCCTGATGCGCGGACGGCGCGAGGTATGAATGTCAGGTATCGGGTAACAGGTATCAGGCGCCTGATACCTGTTACCTGATACCTTATCCCGTCATGTCCACTGGCTCAGTTGCTGAACAAGAGGCCCGCGACGTCGCCGAAGCCGCTCGCGAAACCGAGTGGGCCCATCCCAGCTTCGTGCGCGAGCTGTTCCTCGGCAGGTTCCGGCTGGATCTCATTCATCCGCATCCCGTAGATGATCCCGCCGAGACCGCGCGCGCCGCGCCGTTCCTCGCGAAGCTGCGCGCGTTCATGGAGCGGGTGGATTCGGAGGAGATAGACAGGACCGGCGAGATCCCGGAGCCGTTGGTGCAGGAGCTGCGCGACATGGGCGCGTTCGGAATCAAGATCCCGAAGGAGTACGGGGGCCTCGGGCTGTCGCAGCTCACTTATACGCGCGCGATGCAGCTGGTCACGTCGAAGGACGGGTCGCTCGTGGCGCTTCTGTCCGCGAGCCAGTCCATCGGCTTGCCGCAGCCGCTCAAGCTGTTCGGCAACGAGGAGCAGAAGCAGAAGTATTTCCCGCGGCTCGCGCGCGGAGCGATATCCGCGTTCGCGCTCACGGAAGTGGACGCGGGATCCGATCCGGCAAACATGGCCACTACGGCGACGCCATCAGAGGACGGCAGCCACTTCATTCTCAACGGCGAGAAGCTGTGGTGCACCAACGGCACGCGCGCCGAGCTGCTGGTGGTGATGGCGCGCACGCCGGACGCCGTAGTGGACGGAAAGCCGCGGAAGCAGATCACTGCCTTCATCGTGGAGATGTCGATGCCCGGCGTGCGCGTGGCGCAGCGGCTTCACTTCATGGGACTCAAGGCAATCGAGAACGGTCTGATCAGCTTCGAGAACGTGCGGGTCCCGCGCGAAAATATTCTGGGTGAAGAAGGGCGCGGCCTGAAGCTCGCCCTCATGACGCTGAACACCGGCAGACTCACGCTGCCTGCCGGTTGCGCCGGGGCCGGCAAGCAGATGATCAACGTCGCGCGCACCTGGGCCAGCGAGCGCGTGCAGTGGGGCCAGGCGATCGGCAAGCACGAGGCGGTCGCGCAGAAGATCGCGCGGATGACCGCCACGACGTTCGCGATGGAGTCGGTCGCCGAGCTGTCCACGATGTTGTACGAGCGCGGCGATTATGACATCCGGCTCGAAGCCGCCATCGCCAAGCTGTATAACTCGGAGGCGGGTTGGAGGATCATCGACGACACGCTGCAGATCCGCGGGGGGCGCGGCTACGAGACGGCGACGTCGCTGCTGAGCCGCGGTGAGGCCGGCATCCCGGTAGAGCGCGCGATGCGCGACTTCAGGATCAACCTGATCTTCGAAGGTTCGTCGGAGATCATGCGCCTGTTCATCGCGCGAGAGGCGGTGGACCACCACTTCGCGCTCGCGTTCGACATAGTGAATCCGAAGATCAGCACGAAGGGCAAGCTGCGGGCGCTGGCGAAGGCAATGCCGTTCTACATGACGTGGTATCCGTCGCGCTGGATGCCGGCGAAGCAGGCGAAGAGCTACTCGGAGTTCGGCCGGCTCGCGCGGCACGTGCGCTACATCGAGCGGACTACGCGCCGCCTCGGCCGCGCGCTATTTCACGCGATGGTCCGCTTCGGGCCGAAGCTCGAGAAGCGGCAGATGGTGCTGTTCCGCGCGGTGGACATCGGCGCGGAGCTGTACGCGATGTCGGCGGCGTGCACACGGGCGGTCATGCTGCGGGACGGCGGGAACGCGCGTGGGATGGAGCTTGCGGAAGTGTTCTGTCGGGAAGCGCGGATGCGGATCGAGGCGAGGTTCGATGATCTGCACGGCAGGCACGACAAAGCTTTGTATAGGTTGGCGATGCAGGTGCTGAACGGCGAGCATGCCTGGTTAGAGCAGGGGATGGTCTCCGCGAGGCAAGAGCCCGAGGTAGGTGACGGGGAATCCAAGAAGTGAGAAACCAGAAGGTAGAAGCCAGAACGCCAGAGAAGCGATCTGGCTTTCTGATATCTGGCCTCGGGCATCTCACTTCTTGGATTCCCGTGCAGTCGATCCAGAGCTCGCTCGCAAAGAAAACGGCGCCCGTGAGGGCGCCGTTTTGCGAGCGATCAGCAACTGCTAGATGGTAGAGCCCGAAGGAGTGATTGTCTCCGGCTTCGCCGTGAATCCAACGGCCGCCAAAGCGAGTCCGAGCACCAGGTGCAGGTAGATGTCGTTCCCGCCGAGCGGGACGAAGCCAAATCCATCCGGCGCGACGAAGCCGAGACCGGCGAGGACGAGGTACAGCACGCCGGCTATCTGCGCGTACTGCTTCGCGCCCGACCACGACCGCGACGCCGCGAGACCCCAGAGGCCGAACAGCAGGTGCACTATGTTGTGAAGCAGGTTGACCGGGAACGTCCCGAATAACGCCGGCGCGGTCGCGGGATCAGCTTCCATGTTCATGCCGCCGGTGTAGAAGCCGACCAGCGCCACCAGGATAAACACTATTCCGAAAATCTGTGCAACCCGTTGAACCGTCGTCATCTGCTTGTCTCCTGTCGTTTACCTGCAGGGAAAGAGGCGAACGTGGGCGGGTGGGAGCCCGGAATTCAGCCCCATAGTAGGACGAACCGGTTGTTTCCGCTACAGTAGAATGCCGCTGAGCAGGAACAGCGCTATGCTGAAATAGATGGTGATGCCGGTGACGTCCACGAGCGTCGCGACGAGCGGCGCGGACGCGCTTGCCGGATCGAGTCCGGCGCGGCTGAGCAGAAACGGAAGCATCGAGCCCGCGAGCGAGCCGAACGCGACGACTCCCACGAGCGTCGTTCCAACGGTCAGCGCGACCAGCATGTAGTGCTCGCCGTAGTCCCACAGGCCGAGCTGCTGCCACAAGACGATGCGGATCACTCCGAGGACTCCGAGCACCATGCCGAG
>DATLBG010000093.1:0-4280 GCA_035527035.1 Gemmatimonadaceae bacterium
CGCCGATTGGATATGGACAGCGTGCGCTGATTGTCGCACCGGCACGCGCCGGAAAGACAATGCTTCTGCAGGCGATTGTCGAAGGCGTCGCGATCAATCATCCGCAGGCAACTCTCCTCGTTCTGCTGGTTGACGAGCGCCCGGAAGAAGTCAGCGAGATGATCACGTGGGGTTATGGCGAAGTGGTTGCGTCGAGCTTCGACATGCCGGCTGTTCGTCACACCGATGTGACCGAGATGGTTCTCGAGCGCGCGCGCAGACTGGTGGAGCTCGGCAAGGACGTCGTCATCGTGCTTGACTCGATCACCCGCATGGCACGCGCATACAACACCGTCGAGCGTGGAACTGGCCGAACGCTGAGCGGCGGACTGGATGCTACGGCAATGGCAAAACCCAAGGCGTTCTTCGGCTCCGCCCGGTCGGTGGCTCCGGAGCATGGCGGCGGCTCGCTGACGATCATTTCCACGGCACTCGTCGAGACCGGCTCACGGATGGACGACGTCATTTTCGAGGAGTTCAAGGGCACCGGTAACTGCGAGATAAAGCTCGACCGGACACTCGCGGAAAAGCGTATTTTCCCGGCTATCGACATCGGGACCAGCGGCACGCGGCGGGAGGAAAAACTATTCCGGGCCGAACAGCTCGACCATGTGTATACACTACGTCGCGGTCTGCAGCAGATGCCCTCAACTTCGGCGATGGAATGGCTGATCAAACGCATTGCGTCCACCCCCAGCAATGACGCTCTTCTGGAGGGCCTCTAACGGCCCACGGCTTGCTCTTCGGGACGCCATGCACCCACGTCCCGGGCGCCGGTCCCCCTCCAGGGTTGGCGTTACCCTGCTCTTGTGCCTCGTCGGGACGGCGATGTTCCTCGCCCCCGCGCCCGTCTCCGGCCAGGATGACGACGACAAGCCAGAGGTAGTCGACCTCCGCTTCCAGGGCGTAAGGCAGCTCAAGGTGAAGGAGCTCCGCGAGAGCATCGTAACCGACGAATCCCACTGCAAAAGCCTGGTCTTCAAGCCGGTGTGCTGGTTCACGAAATCGCGGTATTTCTACGAGAGGCAGTACCTCGATCGCGACGAGCTGATTCGCGACGTGCTCCGGCTGCGCGTGTTTTACTGGAAGCGCGGCTTCCGCGAGACGCAGGTCGATACCGTCGTCGCGCCGCGCGACAAGGACAAGGTGGCCGTGACGTTCATCGTGAACGAAGGCCCCCCGACGATCGTGAGCGACGTGACCGTCACGCAGACCAGGACCGCCCTGTCGAACCGCGACATCGAGCGACGCACCCTGCTGAAGAGCGGCGATCCGCTCAACATGATCAAGCTCGACTCGATGCGCGTGCGCCTCGAGCAGCTCCTTTGGGATCGCGGCTACGCCGACGCGATCGTGGATACGTCCATCGCCCTCAGCCAGGACGGGGGGACGGCTGACGTGCAGCTGAATCTCAACCCGCGCTGGCTGACCACGATCCAGGACATCCACGTCCACGGCAACGAGAAGGTCTCCGAGCGCACGATCCGGCGCTCGCTCACGTTCGAGGAAGGAGACCTGTTCCTTCGCTCCGACATGCTGCGCAGCCAGCGGAACCTGTACGAGTCGAACCTGTTCCGGCGCGCGGTGATCGAAGTGTCGAAGGACGAGACGACCGGCGTTGACTCCACGAAGATCCTGGACATCACGGTGCAGGAATCGCCGCAGCGCGAAGCGCGGCTGAGCTTCGGCTTCACCACGGCCGATTTTCTGCAGGCCGAGGGCCGATACACGCACTACAACTTCACCGGCGGCGCGCGCCGGCTGACCGTCACGGGCGCGGTCGGCAACATCCTCGCCGAGCAGCTCAACAACAAGCTGATCTTCTCCGACAACTACGTGAACGTCGGCAGCGATCGCGGCCGCTATTTCGCGCCGACGTACAACGCCAGCGCGGAGATGCAGCAGCCCTGGTTCGGGTCGGCGCGGAACGCGCTCGCCCTGTCGGTCTTCACGCACCGCCGCAGCGCGCCGGGGATCTACGTTGACCGCGGCTACGGCACGAGCGCGACGTTCACCCGGGAGGTGATGTTCCGCGCGCCGGCGAGCTTGAACTACCGGTTCGAGGTTACAACGGTCGAGGCCGGCGACGTGTACTTCTGCGTCAACTTCGGCGTGTGCGACAGGCCGACGCTCGACGCGCTGCGCGGCCACCAGCGCATCTCGCCGCTGACTCTGACCGCGAACATCGACCGCACCAACGATCCGTTCTCCCCGAACCGCGGCTTCCGGGGACGAACCGCGCTAGAGCACGCATCAGGCTTCACCGCGTCGGATTACCGCTTCAACCGCGCTTCGGCCGAGGCCGCGGCGTTCATGCCGATCCGTCGCCGCGGCGCGCTCGGCGGCCGGATCCGGCTCGGCTGGGTGAAGGGGATAGAGAGCACGGGCGAAGCGCTCGGCGGCGGCCTGGGCGGCGGAGAGGTGCTCCACCCCCGCACGCGCTTTTTCGCCGGAGGCGCGCAGTCGGTGCGGGGCTTCGGCGAGAACCAGCTCGGCCCGCGCGTCTTGACCGTGTCGGCGGCGGAGCTCCGCGCGGGAAAGCTGTCGAAGGACGGTCCGAACGCGTGCCCTGAGCCGACGCCGATCACGCAGTGCGATCCCAACTCGGTCGCGTATCAGGACGAGGACTTTCAGCCGCGCCCGCTCGGCGGCAACACCGTCGCGGAGGCGAACGTCGAGCTGCGGTTCCCGGTGTGGCAGCAGCTATCCGGCGCGGTGTTCATCGACGCGGGCGTCGTGACGCAGAACATCGATCGCACGCTGCCGGGCAGCCGCGCCGCCATCACGCCGGGCTTCGGCGTGCGGTACCGCTCCCCCGTCGGCCCGATCCGCGTGGACATCGGAATCAACCCGGGACGCGCCGAGCGGCTGCCGGTGATCTCCGAAGAAATCGTGAACGGCGAGCGGAGGCTGGTCAGGCTCGACACGCGCCGCGAGTACGCGGTGTCGCGCGGCGGCTTCATGGGCCTGATGGACCGCATGGTGCTGCACCTCTCGATCGGCGAAGCGTTCTAGTGGCGGAGCAGCCGGCTGTGCGAGCGCGGTGGCGCCCGAGAGTGAGGAAGAAGCACGCGGGCATCGCCGGGCTCATCGTCGCGGGGGTAGTCATCCTCGCAGCCGTTGGCATTCTCGTGCTCACGCAGACGAATGTGGGCCGCAACTTCGTGCGCGATCGAGTCGTGGATGTCCTGACGCGCAACTCCCGCGGCATCATCCAGATCGGCGAAGTGCGCGGCAACCTCCTCCGCGACGCGACGCTGATCGGCGTGTCCATCACTGACAGCAGCGGCGCTCCGCTGATCGTCGCGGACACGATCTACACCGAGTACGGCATGAAAGCGCTGATCGGCAAGCGCATCACGCTGATGGGATTGCGCATCGTGAACGCACGCGTGGTGATCGAGCGGCTCCCCGGCCAGAAATGGAACTACGACCGGATCTTTCCGCGCGACACCGTGGCGCGCACAGGCCCGCGCGAGCCGGGGTGGGGCACCTGGATCCGGTTCACCGACGTGAGCCTGGTCAACGTGGATCTCACTACTCGCGTGCCGTGGACGCCCGGCGGAGCAGAGGACGATCCCGACCGCGCGATCACCCAGGCCCTCGCCGGCGAGGGCCGCGTGCGCATCATCCGTGCTCCCGGCGGATACCAGAGCGTCGCGGAGTACAGGGACATCCACGCGCGGATGCCGATGGTCCGATTGAACGATCCGGACTACCGGATCGCGCTCGTAGACGTGGCCTCGGGTCGCATGCACGCGATGCCCTTCAATCCGCCGACGCTCGTGCTTCGCGCGTTCACCGGCAAGATCAACTTCAACAAGGACTCGGTCTGGTGGGCTGACGCCCGGGCCGAGGCGAGCGGAACGCGCGCCATCGCGTCGGGCCGTTACAGGATGAAGGGCAACGACCTCCGACTGCGAATGCGTGCGAACCCCTTCTCGCCGGCCGACATCCGCTGGGTGCTGCCTCAGCTGCCGCAGCGCGGCAGCGGCAAGCTCGATTTCGCGATGGACTGGGAAGGCGACAGCGCCATGTACCTCGCGGAGAACGCCGACGTCCGCCTAGGCGACGCGCACATCGCGGGCAAGATCGGCGTGACTGACACGGACACGCTGGCCTTCCATGCCGCGGACCTCAGGTTCACCGGAGTGAGCACCGCGCTGCTCGATCAGGTGCTCGGCGTGTCGTGGCCGCCGCGCCCGGGCGTGCTCTCGGGCCGCGCCAGGTTCGATGGCGGA
>DATLBG010000094.1:0-3062 GCA_035527035.1 Gemmatimonadaceae bacterium
CCCCGATGGCCGCATCGTCACCGCCGAATCACTTGTGGGCCCGCCGCGCGGCGGCCGCCGCATCGTCATCACCGGCGACTCCCGCCCGTGCGAGGCAACTATCTCAGCCGCGGCCAACGCCGATTTACTGATCCACGAAGCCACATTCTCCGACGAGGAAGGTCCGCGCGCTCTCGAGACCGGGCACTCTACCGCGCGCGAAGCCGCCGAGGTCGCGCTGAAGGCTGGGGTAAGGAAGCTGCTGCTGACCCACTTCTCCGCTCGCTACACGCGCGACGCTTCGGAGCTGGAGAAGGAAGCGCGAGCGGTGTTCAGCGAGTCGTACGTCGCCCGGGACGGTATGGAGCTGGAAATCCCGTTTGCGGATGGGGACTAGAGATTCCTGACGATGTGTCGCCCGAGGTCGCGTCTTAGCGAGCGTAGTTTGCTCGCGTAGCGACCACCGGGCGACACATCGTCAGGAATCTCTAGTCCCCAACCAGCGCCGGGGGAGCGACGGCTGCTCTCGAGATCGGATACGACCGGCGAAACAGGCCCGCGAGATTCTCGTCGTTCAGCTTCTCGAGAACTTTCGCCGCGGACACCCGCGACGTGACGCTGCGCGCTTCCGGGCCGCTCCAGTTGATCCACGCGTACCGGTCGTTGCGCGCCGTCTTGCCGGCCGGATGATGGAATACGATCATCGCGCTGCTCGCGCCCGGCACCTTCACCTCGACGCCCCAGCTCGTGCCGTCGGGTCCCTGGAACGGTTTCATTTTCATGGCTGAAAGCTATTGGCTGTTGGCTATTAGCTGTTAGCGGGGACCGCCAACTTCTGGCGGCCCGCGAACCCCGCGTCCACCGGGTGCCAGTGCTCGACGGCATCCTCGCCGAGCTTCCAGCAGAGGTAAACGGGACGTCCGTCGATCTGCGAAGGGAAATCCACCAGCCCCTCGTCGAACCCCTTGAAGTCCACGCCGAGCTTCCTGAGCTCCTGGACGTATCGCTCGATGTCCGCCGCCAGACGCTGCGCGTCCTGCTCCACCTTCTGCGCTTCGTCCGGCGGGGAGTCGCCGCGGCGGCCGGCCGCTACCACTTCCAGCACGCCGACCTGCTCGCGCCACCGCGCGTAATCCTGCACGATGTCTTCCACTATCCGGCGCACCAGCGGCAGCATCCTGTTCGCCTGCTCGACCGTGAAGAATCGAGTCGGCCCGGCACCTCCGCTCATGCTCAGCCCTCCCGCTTCCCTTCGGATTGCCTTTCTTCCAACCGGCGGCGGCGCCGCTCCTTCGCCGCCGCGTGCCGGCGCTCCTCGTCCGGCGTTTCCGGGGCGATGGGCGCGACCTTCACGGGCCGCCCGTCCTTGCCGATCGCGACGAAGGTGAGGTAGCAGGAGTTCGTGTGCCGCCGCTCGCCCGTGAGCAGGTTCTCCGTCTCCACCCGTACGCCCACTTCCATTGATGTAGTGCCGACGTAGTTCACGCTGGCCTTCATCGTGAGCAGCTCCCCGATCCGGATCGGCTCCCGGAAGTCGATCCGGTCCACCGACACCGTGACGCAGGGGGTTCGCGCGTGGCGCATGGCCGAGACCGCCGCCGTGGTGTCAACCATCGAGAGCACGACCCCGCCGAACACATGACCCATGACGTTCTCGTGGTGGGGCATCATGAGCATGGATGACTCGTGATGCGTGGCGGCCACCGTGCTCGTCTTCTCAGTGCCAGGCAATCGGTCTATATCCGCGGTTCAGGGAAACAGCCGTCACCGGCCGGGTATAAGGAAGCGCTCCGCTGGCAAATATACTGCATAGCTTTCGCGCGTCCGGCGCCGTCCGGCTGCCGCAAACTCACCGACGACCATCATATAAAAGTGTCTTCTTACACACGTACGATATCTGTCGCACTGATCGCCGCGTCCGCGCTTCTCGCGGCAGGCTGCACCAGCGGCCGCGATGCCGCCGCGCTCGGCTCCGGCGTTGATTCCATCGCGGCCTCGCAGGTCGGATCTGACTCGGCCCAGGCCTCGTCCGCTCTGCCGGCTGGCGCGCCGTCCACCGGATCGCCGGAAGTCCTACGGCTGCAGCGCGATCCCGACGCGCCCATCCGCGCGCTGTATCTCAACCGCTTCTCCGTGCAGAGCGCGGCCAAGCGGCCCAAGCTCGTTGCCCTCGCGGATTCGACGGAGATCAACGCGTTCGTGATAGACATCAAGGACGAGTTCGGGCTCAACATCGTCTCGACCGATCCCATTCTGCAGAGGAACGCGGGGACGATGACCAAGGCGACGAACCTGAAAGCGTGGATCGACACGCTGCGCGCGCACGGGATTCTCCCGATCGCCCGCATCGTCGTCTTCAAGGACTCGGTCGCGTCGCGCATGAACCCCACGCACACGATTCGCAAAGCCGACGGCTCGCCCTGGCGCGATCGCGAGGGGCTCACCTGGGTGAATCCATACTCGAACGAGATCTGGGAGTACAATTTCCGGGTGGGCGATGAGGCCATCAAGATGGGCTTCGGAGAGATCCAGTTCGATTACATTCGCTTCCCCGAGCCGTACAAGTCGCTCCCGCAGCAGGTATTTCCGGGATCCAATGGCCGCACCAAGCCGCAGGTGCTCTCGGAATTTCTCAGGACCGCGCAAGCGCGCTACTCGAGAGTGGGCGTTCGGACGACGGCCGATATCTTCGGGCTCGTGACGACTGTAAAGGGTGCGCTGGAAGTCGGACAGGAGTGGGAGCCGATCGCGAGAGTCACGGACGTCATTCTCCCGATGGTGTATCCGTCGCACTATCCACGCGGCTCGTTCGGCATCGCGCGCCCCAACGCGGAGCCGTACAGAATCATTCACGCGGCGATCTCCCGCGCGCGCGAGCGAAACGAAGCGATCGGCCTGCGGGGCGAGCGCGTGCGGCCATGGCTGCAGGCGTTCTCGCTCGGCCAGCCGAAGTACGGGCCGGAGCACATTCGCCAGCAGAAGCAGGCGGTGTACGACTCGGGTTACGACGGATGGGTGCTGTGGCATCCCGGGGGCAACTACGACATCTTCGTGCCCGCATTCGAGAAGACGCTGGTCTCGCG
>DATLBG010000095.1:0-5206 GCA_035527035.1 Gemmatimonadaceae bacterium
GATCGCGCAGGGCGCGCTCCAGAACGAAGCGATCGCGCAGGTGATCCTGCTGTTCGTCGCCCTCGGCTATTTCCTCGCGGGGGTGCATCTCGTTCCGGCTCTCAAGTGGGCGGCCGTCGCGATGGCGCTCGGGTATGTAGCGACCGTTACGCTCGACGGATTTGCCTGGACCGCGCTCGGCGTGCTGTTCGCCGCGGGACTGGTCGTCAGCGCGCGGGCAGCGGGGGACGGTCGTGGCACCCAGCGGGCCTGATCACCCGTCGGAGTTTCCCGGGCGCATCGCCGCGCTCGATTCGCTGCTCGATCATCGCGTGCGGCTGGCGATCTGCGTCCTCCTCTCCCGGTACGACCGGCTATCGTTCTCGCGGCTGAAAGAGCTCACGGGCGAGACCGACGGCTCCCTCGGCGCGCACCTGCGGAAGCTGGAGGAGGCGGAGTACGCGCGGGTGAAGAAGGAGTTCGTCGGGCGAAAACCGACCAGCTGGTACTCGCTCTCGCCGAAGGGCCTGGCTGCGCTCTCCGTGCACCTCGGCGCGCTCACCGACCTGCTTTCGGCGGCGAAGGACCCCCGGTAGCTACCGGTTTGAGGAGGGGCTTCCGCACGGTACAGGACATAGTGGTATTATCCGCCTGTAAATATGCGTTTAGCAGACTTCATACTCGCCAATCGCGAGCCGATTCTAGCCGAATGGGAGGCATTCGCGCGGAGTTGCACTCCGGCGGCCGCGGGGATGGATGTCGCGGCTCTGAGGAACGACGCGAACCGGATGCTCACCGTCATCGCGGCCGACCTCCGCACCTCGCAGACTGTGCACGAGCAGTCGGAGAAATCCAAAGGTCACTCACCGGATGTCGCCGGCACCGCTCCGGCTACCGCGCATGGCGGCGACCGGGCCGCGGCCGGGTTCTCTACGATGCAGATGGTGGCCGAATACCGCGCGTTGCGCGCGAGCGTAATCCGGCTGTGGGCGGAGGAGCAGGGCCAGGCATCGGCCGAGGACCTGGAAGACATGATCCGCTTCAACGAGGCGATCGATCAGGCACTGGCTGAGTCCGTCGTGCGTTACACGCAAGAGCTGGATACTTCCAAAGAGATGTTCCTTGCGATTCTCGGTCACGATCTGCGTACCCCGTTGGGGGCCGTGATGACCTCTGCCGAGTTCATGTCCCAGACAGGAGATCTCGGCGAGCCGTACTCGGATCTTGCTTCGCGCATCGTGCGCAGCGCGAAGCGCATGAACCAGATGATCGGCGCCCTGCTGGACTTTACGCGGAGCCGGCTCGGCGGCGGAATCCCGATCAGGCCGACCGACATGGACATGGCGGATGCGGTTCGCGACGTCGTCGCTGAGCTCCACGCAGCGTACCCCGACCGAAGCATTCAGATGGAAGCTGACACTTCACTGAGAGGTCAGTGGGACCAGGACCGGGTCATGCAGGTGTTCACGAACCTTGTCAGTAATGCCCTTCAGCATGGCGCGCCCGGCGCGCCGGTCACGGTGTCGTTGCGCGGCGAAGGTGAAAGCGTCGCCGTCAGCGTCCACAACACCGGGAAGCAAATACCGGCCGACCAGCGAGCGACCCTATTCAGTCCGATGAAAAAGCCGCGGTCCTCCGCCCGGGAGGCACGGGACGGAACTACGGGGAGCCTGGGCCTGGGGCTGTACATCGCCGACCAGATAGTTCGCGCCCACAAGGGGCGAATCGAAGTTGAATCTTCGGACGAGGGTAGTACCGCCTTTACCGTGCACCTTCCGAGGCACGCAGTTTGATGGGATCGTCGGCGGTTATGTAAGACATGGGACGGCGGTAGCCGCCACCGGGTATGTTTTGATCATGCGCCTTGCCGACTTCATCACATCGAATCGCGAGCCCATCATGGCGGAATGGGAAGCGTTCGCGCGCACCTGTGCGCCGGCCAGCGGATCGATGGACATCACGGCGCTTCGCGACCACGCGAACGAGATGCTCACCGTGATCGTGGAGGACCTTTCCACGCCACAGGGCGGCCGCGAGCAGGCGGAAAAGTCCAAAGGCCTCGCGCCGGCAGAGCCGCGGAAAACGGCGGCTGAGCGGCACGGGGCCGACCGCGCCGAGAGCGGGTTCACCACCCAGCAGATGGTATCGGAGTACCGCGCGCTCCGCGCGAGCGTGATCCGCTTGTGGACGAAGAATCAGGGCCAGCTCACCGCCGCCGAGGTCGAGGACCTCACGCGCTTCAATGAAGCGATCGATCAAGCACTGGCGGAGTCCATCGTTCGTTACACGCAGGATCTGGACAATTCCAAGGAGATGTTTCTGGCGATCCTCGGCCACGATCTCCGAACGCCGCTGGGCGCGGTGATCATGTCATCGCAGTTCATGCTCGAAACGGGCGACCTCAAGGAGCCGCACCTGGAGCTTACGGCGCGCATCGCCCGCGCCGGCCTGCGCATGAATCAAATGGTAGGCGCCCTGCTGGATTTCACGCGCAGCCGGCTCGGCGGCGGAATCCCGATCGAGCGCGAACCGATGAACATGGGCAAGGCCGTGCACGATGTGGTCGGCGAGATCTGCTCGGTGTATCCGGCGAGGAAAATCGAAATTGATGCGCGCGGCTCGCTGGACGGCGAGTGGGACTGCGCGCGCGTGTCGCAGGTGCTCACGAACCTCATCGGCAACGCCCTGGAGCATGGCGGGCCCGATACCGGGGTCA
This sequence comes from Gemmatimonadaceae bacterium, assembly GCA_035527035.1. Lineage (GTDB taxonomy): Bacteria > Gemmatimonadota > Gemmatimonadetes > Gemmatimonadales > Gemmatimonadaceae > JACDCY01. Next base: position 2,696 of record DATLBG010000095.1, read on the forward strand.
CCGTGGAAGTGCATGGTGATGCCGACGAGGTGACCCTCGAGATACACAACCGTGGGGCGGCGATTTCGCAGGAGCAGCTCAAGGGGCTGTTCAACCCGATGAAGAAGTCCGAGCAGACCGGGAACGTCGGCGGCAACGGACCGACGGGGAACCTCGGGCTCGGGTTGTACATCGCCGAGCGGATCGTGAACTCGCACCGGGGTCGAATCGACGTGGAGTCGTCCGAGGCGGACGGTACGACCTTCACGGTGCATTTGCCGCGGCGCGTTTAGGCTGCTGTCGGCCGCCGTCTGAGCGACTCATGAAAATCGGCGTGCCGCGCGAGACCGCGACTGCGGAGCGTCGCGTGGCACTGGTTCCGGGTATTGTGGCCTCGCTCACGGCGAAAGACGCCGAGGTGCTCGTCGAGCCGGGCGCGGGCATCGCCGCAGGTTTTCCGGACGCCGCGTACACGGCCAAGGGCGCGAAGATCGTGGCGCGCGAAGAGCTGTTCGCAGCGGCGGACGTGCTGGTGCGCGTTCGCGGCGGCGAGTCGCGGTCACTTCGCCCGGGCCAGGCGGTGATCGGCTTTCTCGATCCGCTCGGGTCGCCGCGCGCGATGGAAGAGCTCGCGCGCACCGGCACGACCGCGTTCTCCATCGAGCTGATGCCGCGCATCACGCGCGCGCAGAGCATGGACGCGCTGTCATCGCAAGCGACCGTCGCGGGCTACAAGGCGGTACTGCTGGCCGCCGAGCGGCTGCCGCGCATGTTCCCGATGTTGATGACGGCGGCGGGAACCATCACGCCCGCGCGCGTGTTCGTGCTCGGCGCCGGCGTCGCGGGACTGCAGGCCATCGCCACGGCGAAGCGGCTCGGCGCGGTGGTGCAAGCGTACGACGTGCGGCCGGCCGTGAAAGAGCAGGTGCAGAGCGTGGGCGCAAAGTTCGTGGAGCTGCCGCTGGATACGGCGGCCGCCGAAGGTGCGGGCGGGTACGCCGCGGCGCAGGACGAGTCCTTCTATAAGAGACAGCGCGAGGTGCTGGGCAAGGTCGTGGCCGCGAGCGACGTGGTGATCACGACCGCGGCCATCCCGGGACAGAAGTCGCCGGTGCTGATAATGCGCGAGATGGTAGAGAGCATGGCGCCGGGCTCGGTGATCGTTGATCTCGCCGCGGAGCGCGGCGGAAACTGCGAGGCGACCAGGGCTGACGAGGTCGTGGACATCAACGGCGTGACAGTGCTCGGCCCGACGAATCTTCCCGGGACAGTGCCATATCACGCCAGCCAGATGTACGCGAAGAACATCTCGGCGCTCCTGCTGCATCTGCTGAAGGATGGCAAGCTGGTCGTGGACCTCGAGGACGAGATCACGCGCGAAACGCTCGTGACGCAGGGCGGGGAAGTCGTGCACGAGCGGGTGAAGAAGCTGCTCGCCGAAGGAGGGAAGGGATAATGGAGATGTTCATCAGCGCGCTGACGGTGTTCGTGCTGGCGGTGTTCGTCGGCGTGTACGTGATCAACCGCGTGCCGCCGCTGCTGCACACGCCGCTCATGTCCGGATCCAACGCGATCTCGGGGATCACGATCGTGGGCGCGATGATCTCGATCGCGACGCCGGGACGCCTGAGCACGTTACTCGGCTTCATCGCCGTGGTGCTGGCGACGATCAACGTCGTCGGCGGGTTTCTCGTGACGGACCGGATGCTCGCGATGTTCCGGAAGAAGGAGTAGGCGGGTGCTGTCGCTCATCAACATCCTCTACCTGGTCGCCTCGGTCCTCTTCATCCTGGGCCTCGTGGGCCTCGCGCATCCGAAGACAGCGGTCCGCGCGAACCGGATGGGCGCTCTCGGGATGCTGGTGGCGATCGTTGGGACGCTGCTGGATCGCAATGTGATCGCCGCGGGGATGAACGGCTTCATGCTGATCGCGGCTGCGATCGCGGTCGGCAGCGTGATCGGCGCGGCGCTCGCGCTCAAGATCAAGATGACGGCGATGCCTCAGATGGTCGCGCTCCTGAACGGGTTCGGCGGCGCGGCGTCGGTGCTCGTATCGGGAGCGGCGCTGCACGACGCGGTGAATCCGAACATGCAGCTCGTGATAGCGACGGCCGCCGGGGGAGTGATCGGCGCGGTCACGTTCTGGGGGAGTCTCGTCGCGTTCGACAAGCTGCAGGAGTGGGTGCTGCCCGGGAAGCCGATCCACTATCCGATGCAGCAGCCGTTGAACGTGCTGCTGGCGCTGGCCGCGCTCGCGCTCGCGGTGTGGGTAGTGCGCGATCCGTCGGCGACGGAGGCGTACTGGGCGCTGGTGGTCGTGTCGTCCATACTCGGCATCACGCTCACGATCCCCATCGGCGGGGCTGACATGCCGGTGGCGATCGCGCTTTTGAATTCGTACTCGGGACTCGCCGGCGCGGCGACGGGGTTCGTGCTGAACAACAACGCGCTGATCATCACCGGGTCGCTCGTCGGAGCGTCGGGGATCATCCTCAGCCAGATCATGTGCAAGGCGATGAACCGGTCGCTGGC
>DATLBG010000096.1:0-8365 GCA_035527035.1 Gemmatimonadaceae bacterium
CAGCGGAATGAAGTCAGGATCGCTGATCCTCTCGGGGCGGAACCTCGGCCTGTGGAGCGACTACGAGGGGGCCGACCCCGAAGTGAACACGTACGGTGGACGCAACTTCGTGCGCGTGGACGCGTATGCCGCGCCGGCGCCGCGCCGTCTGTCCGCCGCGATCAACCTCCAATTCTGATGCCGAGCCGAGACATCATCATGCCTATCAATCAGCATTCGCGGCTCAGCCGCCTGGTTCGACTTGGAGCTTTCGTGCTCGCCGTCTGTGGCGTGGCCGCCTGCTCCGACTTCCTCGTAGCGACGAACCCGGGCTCCGTTGAAGAGCCGCTCGTCAACGACCCCAACCACGTGAATCTGCTTTCCAACGGGGCCATATTCGGCTTTCAGCAGGCGCACACGCAGAACACGTACTGGAATGGGCAGTTCACGGACGAGCTGTTCAACCGTGAAGTGTTCGCCGAGGAAGGCGAGATCGACCGCCGCAACCTCGTTTCGGACATGACGTACATCAACGCGTTCATGTATGCGCCGATGCAGCGCGCCCGCTTCCTCGGCGAAGAAGCCGCCCGCCGCATCAGGGTAATCCTGGGAGACAGCGCAGAGCGGGACATCCGGGTTGCGAGATCGCTCGCGTACGCCGGGCACTCTTACGTCGCGCTCGGGGAGATGATGTGCCAGACTCCCATCGATGTCGGACCGCCGAAGACTTCCGCGGTGATTTTCGGGGACGCCATCGCGCGCTTCCAGGAGGCGATCGTCGTGGCCAATGCTGCCAAGGCGTTCCTCCAGACTCAGCCGACATCCACCGCGAACACGAACCTGATCGCGGGAACGGACTCGGTGCGATACTTCGCGCTCGTCGGGGCTGCGCGTGCCGCACTTAACCGTAACGACAAGACAGCAGCCATCGCTTTCGCCACGCAGGTGCCGGCGGCGTTCGATTTCCGGGCGTACTACCACGACAACACCTCGGGCCAGCGCACGCGGCCTTACGACCGGTTCACGCTGGCCAACAGCTCGTGGATGGTGAACACGCCTTTCATGGCCATGGGAGCCGACCCTCGTGTACCGCGCGTCACGACCCCGGCGTCTGTCGCGGGCGAGCCATTGTCGCCCTCGTCGTATAGCTCGTACACGGGCACCGTAGCAGGCGGAGCGTTTGCGCCGATTACGACCGTCCGGATCGCGTCCGGTCTCGAGGCCCAGTACATAATCGCTGAGGCGCAGGGACCGACAGCAGCCACGCTTCTCTTCGTCAATGAAAGGCGTGCCGCGGGGCTCCAGGCCGCGGTGACGCTTACCGGTGATGCGCTCATGGCTGAGCTGCGGGATCAACGCAGCCGTGACTTCTATCTCGACAACCACCGACTGGGCGATCTGAGACGGTATAAGGAGTTCTACAACGTGGACCTGTTTCCGAAGGGTCCGTATCCGGGCTCCACCACTGGTCAGGTTTACAATGAGACCGTGTTCTGTTGGCCGCTCCCGACGAACGAGCTGTCGGGGAACCCGAACATTCCTTGATGTTCCGGCAGCGCTAGAAGAAAAAAAAAGCCCCGGCTCGCGCCGGGGATTTTTTTTGCCCTGGCGCTCGCGCTATCGCTGCATGATATCCAGAGTCGCGGGCGGCGACTCCACCTTACTCTGGCCATCGGTGACCAGTGAACCACGGATGGTATAGCGCCCGGGGGGCACTTGCAGCCCTCGCTGCGATTTCTGATCCCACGTGTAGCTCAGATCCACTGCATCGCCGGGAGCGAGGGTCTTCAGCTGAAGAACTGCCTGGGTCGCCTGGCCTTCCAGCCGACGCCAAATCGCATCCCCGGACGAATCCGTCACCGCGAGATCGAACGTGACGTCACGTCCGCGAAGGTAGAGCTCCAGCGGCGCCGCCGTCGCATTCTTCACCCGGATTTTCACAGGGACCGGTGCGCCGACAACCACCGTCAGGGGAACTTCGAGAGTCACCACGGGTCCATCCTCGGCAAAGGGCACTCCCGCCCGCGCCTCGACCCGGGTTGCGAACGTATCCACGGGCTCGGACTCACCGCGGTCACCGCAACCCGCTACGACAAGGGGAAGCGCCAGCGCGATGAAAGAAAAAACCGTGGGCAAGGTCATTTGACCCTGGCACGGTGCAAGAATCGTTCTGTCTTTCTTTACTTCGTCGCTACGACGCTGCCCGCTGCCTACGAGCTGCTGTGTTTTGACTCCACGCTGTCGAGAGCCTTGCGCTCCACGATGGGCGGCGGAGGGAGTACTTCCAACGCGGGGTCGAGCCCGCTGAATGACTCCCGGCGTGGCGCGGCCGGGGGCGAACCCGCCAGGCGCCGGTACAGCGCAGCGGCGATTCCGACGACCAGCCCGATCGCGATCATCCCCACGATCAGTACGACGCCGAAAGTGAGAAACACCCCAGCCGCGACGAGCAGGACGGCGCCCAGCAAAAGCGCGCCGATCCTGCTCCCGACGTGCGCGCGAAACTCGCGGGCGTACATCACGCCCGCGTCCGGAGCGCAGCCGCGCCAATCAGAACGTCACCCTCGAGCCCAGCCGCGCCGCGCGCCCTGCAACACGAAGCCGCGGCGCGCCGAACTGTGACGTCGGGTCGTCCGAGACCTGGTCGTTGATCGTGAGATTGTTCGCGATCACGGCGTCGGATCCGAACACGTTGAACACGTCCGCCGTGATTGCCCACTCGGCCGGCCCGATGGCGAAAGAGCGCTCCAGTCGAAGATCGACGTTGGTCCGGGCTGGGTATTTTCTGTAGCCGCGCGGCTCGAGCAGCACGGTCTGCCCCATCACTCCGTCGAAGGTCCCATCCACGAGCAAGCTCAGGTCAGATGCCTGAAACCGGAATCGCGGCGTAATCTCTGCTACGGGAGTTATGTATTCACCGCTGGAGAAAGTCGTGAAGGTGCCGCCCTGAAACCCGAGCGGCAAACGAGCTCCCAGCCAGAGCTTGGATTCGAACCTCGAGAAAGTCGGGAGTCTGCCTTCGAAGTTTGTCGCTTCGTTGGGACGAACGTGCGGCCCCGCGGTGAAAGATGGAACCGCGGTCCCGAACCCGGACGCGAAGCTCGTGACGTCGGCAAAGCCTGTTAGCCCGCCCACGTTACCGACGAGGTTTGAATAGGTGAAGGACCAGAACCCGTTCCAGCGGCTCTGCTCGGTTCTGAGCGAGAACGAAACCTGATCCAGGCGGCGGCGCGCCTGCGGAATGGTCGTTAGCGCGATGTCGGGATTGTACGAAAGCCGTCCGATATCAGCCCAGACGTACCCTGGTACCTGCCGCGCAACCGGTGTGTTGGGGCACGTCGCCCCGCACCGCCGCTGCAGCTCCCGCCGCAAATCGTCGTTGCGAACCCACACGACCGGTAGCACCAGCTCGTGTCCATTCTGGTCCGCGACCGGGGTGAACGTGATGCGATGCTTTACGTACACGCCCGTCAGGGGGCTGTAGTTGTTCGCCAGGTTGCGGTCCACTAGCCCCGCGATGTCTCTGTTGATCCGGTTTGTGTAGAGCGCCTCCGCCTTCCACCGCGGTCCGAACGTCTTCTCGAAACCGATGATGGCTTGCTCGACATATGGCTGGCGATAATTCTCAACCCGGCCCGATTCGTTCATGATCGACTCGACGAGCGTGCCGAACCCCGTGTTGGGGTCCCGCATCGCCTCGCGCTGCGCCACGGTGAAGACCTGGGTCGGGTCAGAAATCGTTGGCCCCTGGTAGTAGAAGCGCTGATTGCTGTACGCGTTCGCGCCTTCCGCGCGATCGAAGAAGAACGAGCTCATCCCCTGGTGGTACCGGCCCCAGTGTGCCTTGAAGACAAACTCGTTTCTTCCGGTGATGTCCCACACCACTCCGAGCCGCGGATCGAACGCCTGATGCCGCGCGGCCTGAAATCGTGTCGTGTCGCTCGGCGTGAGGTTGCCTGTCCACCGGCCGTACCGAAGGCCCGGCGTGAACGTCAGCCCAGGCAGCAGCGTGAGATAATCCTGAACGAAAAACGCTGCGTCCTCTACATCGGATTCCAGGTGGATCTCTCCGCCCCACTCGCTCGCGAGCTCGCTCCATGACGCAGGGTTGGACGGGTCGAAGTTGACCGACCCGCCGCTGTACGGGCGCCATGTGAGTCCGCCGTTGCGCGTGCGCTGCTGTTTCCACCAGCCCCGCGTGTACTCCGCCCCGATCACCAGCTCGTTGCCGCCGGCGGGAAGCGACTGCCGTGTCTTCCACGTGATGTTCCCGCCGAGACTTCGCGGATCGAGCCGGTCGTTGAATACGGAGTTCTGGTAGCCCGGCTGTCTTCCGATGCGGAAGACCTGGATACCGGGGACGTCGTCGCCGGCGTAGCCGAGTCGCGATTCGGTCGCGTTGAATCCGGCGATCCTGGCGTCGAACGAGCTACGGGCGCTCGCCCGCGTGAACGCCAGCGAGTAGAAGCTGGTTGGCGCCGTATACCTGCGCGCCGCGGACGGATCGTTTATGCCGTTGAGCTCCGCGCGTTCCACTCCGATGTCCGTCCTTCCGTACAGCGCGTCGAGCCGGACGCCGAGCGCGGGGAGGAAGCTCAGCTTCGCGAGACCGCGTGCGTCGGTGAACTGCTGCTGCTCCGCGCGAAAGTCTCCGTCTTGCGGAGTGACGAGATTGGGGATGCGGACATCCCGGTTGATCGCCTGTCCGGTGATGAAATAGAAGATCCGGTCGCGTAGAAGCGGACCCCGGAGCTCGCCGCTGACCTCTCGCCGCATTGTTTGCTCCGCTCCTTCCTCATTCGCGCGCACGTTGCTGGAGGTGAGTCCGGGCGCGATGTAGTTGAAGCGCAGCGCCCCCTGAAAGTTGTTGCTCCCGCTTTTGGTGACGGCGTTGATGATGCCGCCCTGAAACCCACCATACTCAGCGCCCGCGCCGAGCCCGCGCACTACGAGCGACTCGATCCAGTCGATGCTCGGCGTCAGATAATCGCCGCCAAGCCCGGGATGGTTGACGCCGACGCCGTCGAGCTGGTAGTTGTTCGCTGCGTCGCCACCCGCGCCCCAGACGAATCCTTTTCGCGCGCCGGGAACGAGCTCCACGAGCGAAGCCGCATCGCGGCCCATCGGTATGAGCTTCACGTCTTCAACCGCGATCTGCCGGGTCATCTCCGCCGACGTGGCGTCGATGTCCGTGGGGCTCGCTATGACGCGAACGGTGGACAGCTGCGTCGCGGAGCGCGCCATTGTGACGCGGACCTGCGAGGTCTGACCCGAAACGATGCGCAGCAGCGGGTGCTCCGCTTCGCGATACCCGATCCGCCGAGCCGTGATTCGATACAGTCCCGGCACGACAGAAGCTACGCGGAATCTTCCCTCGGCGTCGCTCGTGACGGCGTACGCTTCCGTCCCGTCGGTGCGCGCGAGACGGACAGCGACTTCACCGAGCGGAACGTCGTCTTCGGCGACGACGATTCCGACGAGCGCCCCGGTGTTGACCCGCTCCTGTGATAAAAGCTCCAGGGGCGCACCGGTCGCGACGACGGCGAGAGCGAGTGCGAGCGCGAGCAGGGAAGTCACGCCAGCGCGGCCTTCAGCTTTGACAGATGATGAAAGCTGTGGCGCAGCGCATGGTCCTCGATGAAGAATTGCGCGGTAAGAGGTGCGTCGTGGTTGAGCGAGACGGGCGCGGCGCGATCCAGCTCGGCGTCGCTCATTGCGCGGACGGCGTCCGCGGCGGCCTTGCTGTTCTTTCTCAGCAGATCGACCGTCGCGCGCTTGTCGCACATGGCGTTCTCCTCCGCGTGCCTGGCGTTTACGTCAGCGACGACGTCCCACGTCACACCCTCGATGGCGTTGCCCGCGGACAGAGATTGCGCGAGCTGAATCTCGAGCGGATAGATGCTCGCGACGTGATTGATGATCACGCCCGCAGTGCGTCCGTCCGGAGCAATCTTCCGCCGCCACTGCTCGTCGGACAAGCCTTCGGCGAATGCCGCCAGGGCGGCGGCGCCCTGCTCGATGCGCTCAGCGAGCGCGTTAGCGCGGTGACTCAGTATTCCTCCTGATATCGTGGTTTCATGGAACGGAAGCCCAACCGGCATATTGTGGCTCGCGCGCCGCGCGGCGCAAGGAGAATGCGCACGCTCGCGCGCGCGAAATGCGCGCGGCTTACGGCCAGGGAATCTGCGGCGATCGGTAGAAATTGATTCCCAGCGCGGACCAGCGCGGCGCCTGCGCGGCCAGCCGCTGCCTGAATCCCTCCCAGTCGCGCGACGACTGCCGCGACCAGCCTACTTCCGCGACCGCGGCGAGCCTGGGAAACGCCATGTGCTCGAAGTCGTCGATGGTCACGAGAGTCTCGGACCAAAGCGGCGCCTCGATCCCGCGAATCGATGACTCGCTCACTCCCGCGATTCTCGTCGCCGGATCCCAGTCGTACGCGGTGCGCACCTCTATGAAACCGGCCCACTTCAGCCCGAGCGCGGTCGCGGAGTCGTATTTCATGTCCAGATAAATTTTGTTCGCGGGGGAGAGGATGAATCGGTTCCCCTGCCTGACCGCGTCACGGGCCGTCGCCTGCGGCCGCCAGTACTGTACGGTGGTCGTAGGATGCAGCCTCGTCGCGCCGACTTCGTCCCACCCTATCATTTCCTTGCCGTGCGCCCGCACGATCGCCTGGACCCGCTCGACGAACGTGGCGTACTGCGCGGCGGACAGCGTCTTTACCTCGTCCCCGCCGACGTGGAACCACGGGCCCGGGGTGATAGCAGCTATCTCGCGTACGACGTCATCCACGAACCGGTACGTGCTCTCCCTCGAGACGCACAGCGAGCTGAATCCTACGCGTATCCCCGTGTACAGCGCGGGGGCTCGATCGTCGCAGTTGAGCACGGGATAAGACGCGAGCGCAGCGTTGGTATGTCCGGGCATGTCTATCTCCGGGACCACCGTGATGAAACGCTGACGGGCATACTCGACGATGTCCGCGTACTCGGCCTGCGTGTAGAACCCTCCGGGCCCGCCGCCGACCGCGGTGCTCCCGCCGTGAACAGTCAGATTCGGCCAGGACTTGATCTCGATTCTCCACCCCTGGTCGTCCGACAGGTGCAGGTGCAGCCGGTTGAGCTTGTACAGCGCCATATGATCTACATATCGCTTGACGTCCGCGGGCCGGAGGAAATGGCGGGAGACGTCCAGCATCGCCCCGCGCCAGTCGAACCTCGGCCGGTCCACGATGGTGACAGCGTGGATCGCCTGCCGCGAGGGAAGTCGGTCGCGCTCGACTTCCGCCGGCAACAATTGCCGAAGAGTCTGCGCCGCGTAGAAGAGACCCGCGCCAGACGCCGCCGAGGCCGTGATGCCGTCGGTTGATACCTCCAGCTTGTATCCCTCGGGACCCAGACTATCGAGCGACGCGTCGAGAACCAGGCTGATGGCGCCGCGCACCGGGGTGGCCGGCAGCGTTTGGGCGCTCGTGGCCCTGCCTGGCCAGATGAGCCGTGAGAGGTACGCGGCCACGCCGGCCGCTTCCGGCTGGCCGCTGTAATAGAGTTGCGTTTGGGAAGCCAGCGTGAACGTCCCGGTGCGCCGGACGACCGAAGCCGGAAGTGGCAGGAGCGCGGCCGGTGCCGGCTCGGCGGACATCGCTGCGGGCTCAGCCGCAGCAGTCTCCTCGATGCGCATGCCCGAGGGGCCCGAGCAGCCGGTCGCCAACATGATCACAGCAAATGACCCGCGTCTCAACGCCTTCCCGCCCCTCAGCGTAACATTCATAATCATCCGATCAGTCTTCCGTGAACCCGGACTCCAGACTCATGCGACACAAGATTCTGTCACTGGCACCGCTGCTTCTCCTTGCTGCCTGCGCCCGAACGACCACGCCTCCCGCCAGGCCGTCTCCTTCCTCGGGGCCGGGTCAGGCCCGTCCCGCCGCGTCGCCTGCCGGCGCGGCTGCCGGAGCCGACTCTGCCGCCGGCGCACGGTCGGGTGCAAGCGGCACGCCGAGCCCGCGGCCGTACAACCGCGTGATCACCTCTGAAGCTATCACCCGGCGCGGCATGTTCGGCGTGCACCGGGTCGGCGACAAGCTTTTCTTCGAGATTCCAAAGAAGGAGCTGTACAAGGACATGCTGATCGTCGGGCGCTACGCCCGCGCCGCGGCAGTCGATCCCAGCCCGGGTGGCGGGTTCGGAGCGTACGTCGGGGACCAATTCGGGGAGCGAACGCTCCGCTGGGACAGAAGCGGCAATCGCGTGATTCTTCGCTCGCCGTCCTTCACCATCACCGCGGACACCGGTCTCTCCGTCTACCGCGCGGTCGAAGCATCCAATTATCCGCCGATCATCGCGGTGTTCAACGTCGAGGCGTACGGCCCCGACAGCGCGGC
>DATLBG010000097.1:0-10756 GCA_035527035.1 Gemmatimonadaceae bacterium
GGAGGTCGCGCGAATCCACTCCGGCGCCACGCGCCGGGAGGCGTGGAAGAAAGCGGTGGAGATGCTCGCTCTGACCGGGATCCCCGCGCCGGACCAGCGCGCCAAGCAGTATCCGCATCAGCTCTCCGGCGGAATGCGGCAACGCGTGCTGATCGCGATGGCCCTGGTCATGAACCCCGCGCTCATCATCGCCGACGAGCCCACGACGGCGCTCGACGTCACGATTCAGGCGCAGATCCTCGAGCTGCTGCGCGACGTGCAGCAGAAATTCGGCACGGCGGTGCTGCTGATAACCCACGACCTCGGCGTCATCGCCGAGATGACCAGCAGGGTGGTCGTCATGTACGCCGGCGAGGTTGTGGAGGAAACCTCCACGCCGGATCTGTTCACCTCCGCGCACCATCCTTATTCGGAAGGCCTGTTGCACGCGATGCCGCGCGTCGGCGACAAGCGCGAGCGCCTGAACGTGATCCCGGGCACCGTTCCGCCTCCGACGGGGTGGCCGCCGGGCTGCAGATTTCACGACCGCTGCAAGTATTCGTGGGATCGGACGGAGCACGACCATCCGCCGCTGTACGAGGTTGGGCCCGGGCACGTGAGCCGCTGTCATCTGGCGCAGGAGCCGGAGCGCCGGAAGGATCCGCACAGGCCGCTGGTCGCGCGGCGCAGCATCGACGCGTCATGACGGCAGCTCCTCGCGTGCCCCGAAAGACAGCTCACGACGGGGAGCCGTTGCTTTCCGTGCGAAATCTCACCAAGGCGTTCACCTCGAGAAAGAGAATCCTCCGCAAAGCGGAGGTCGTGTACGCCGTGAACGACGTTTCCTTCGACGTGTTCGACGGGGAGACGCTCGCGATCGTCGGGGAGTCCGGGTGCGGGAAGACCACGACCGGACGTTCGATCCTCCGGCTGATCGAGCCGACCTCGGGCGAGATAACCTTCGCCGGCCAGGACGTAGCCGCCCTCAAGGGAACCGCGCTGCGGAAGATGCGTCGCGAGATGCAGATCATCTTCCAGGACCCGTTCTCCTCGCTCAATCCGCGGATGACCGTCGGCGCGATAATTCGCGAGGGCATGCTCATCCACGGGCTCGCGAGCCGCGCCGAGGCGGAGAAGCGCGCGGGCGACCTGCTGGAGGAAGTGGGGCTCCGCGCCGAATATTCGTCGCGCTATCCGCACGAGTTCTCGGGCGGACAGCGGCAGCGCATCGGCGTGGCGCGTGCCCTCTCCGTGCAGCCGCGACTGATCATCTGCGACGAGCCGGTGTCGGCGCTGGACGTGTCGGTGCAGGCGCAGGTAATCAACCTGCTGCAGGACCTGCAGCGCGACCGGAGCCTGACGTACATCTTCATCGCTCATGATCTGTCCGTCGTGGAGCACATCGCGGACAGGGTCGCGGTGATGTATCTGGGCAAAATCGTCGAGCTGGCGCAATCGGAGTCGCTGTTCAGCCAGCCGCTGATGCCGTACACGCAGGCGCTGCTGTCGGCCGCGCCGGTGCCCGACCCGCTGCGCACGCGGGACCGCATAGTGCTTCAGGGGGACGTGCCCTCCCCCGCCAATTTGCCGAGCGGGTGCGTCTTTCATCCACGCTGTCACCACCCGGCCAAGGATCAAGCGTGCGCCGGCATCGTTCCGCCGCTCGAGGAGAAGGAGCCCGGGCACTTCGTTGCCTGCATCAAGCAGCCTCCCACAAAAATCTCCTGGGAGGAGCAGCAACGCGCTGGTGGCGTGCACGAGCCCAAACGGTATCTTCCCCTGGCCGCACTGTCCCCTTCACACCGTAGCGAGGGAGCACAATCGTGAGCACGCCGAGAGACCCGAACAAGTCCGTCTTCGAGCAGCCGCAGGCCGCAACGGTCGCGCATGACGAAATGCCGCCGGGAATGAACGCCGCGGGCGACCGCAGCTTCTTTGGTCATCCAAGGGGCCTGTCCACCATCTTCTTCACCGAGATGTGGGAGCGGTTCTCCTTCTACGGACTGCGCCCCCTTCTAGTCCTGTTCATGACCGCCGCCCTGATGGATGGCGGCTTTGGCTTCGACCGGGGCCAGGCGTCGGCGATCGTCGGCATCTATGCCGCGTGCGTGTACCTCGCGTCGCTCCCCGGGGGGTGGATTGCCGACCGTCTGATCGGACTGCGTAAAGCAATCCTGTACGGCGCCGTGCTCATCTCGGTCGGGCACATGTCGATCGGCCTGTCGTCCTTCCTGGGAAGCAGGGTCCCCTTCTTCCTCGGCCTCGTGCTGATCGTGCTCGGCACCGGTTTGCTCAAGCCGAACATCTCCGCGATCGTCGGCGACCTGTACCCGGAAGGCGGCGCCAGGCGCGACGCAGGATTCTCGATCTACTACATGGGCATCAACATCGGTGCCTTCTTTGGACAGCTCATCACGGGTGTGCTGGGCGAGTCGGTGGGCTGGCACTTCGGCTTCGGCGCCGCGGGCGTCGGAATGCTGATCGGTCTCATAGTCTTCACCACGCGCGCGAACAAAACTCTCGGCACGATCGGCCTGGCGCCGACGCGCCATCCTGATCCGGCGGTCCAGGCGAAGCAGGAGAAGTTCGGAAAGCTCGCCGTTGGAACAGGCCTCGCCGTTCTCCTGATCGTCATCGTGCTGGCCGCAACCGGAGGGATCGAGCTCAACCCGCAGGGAATCGCGGCGAAAATGACGTACGTGCTCGTCGGAACCGCGGTCGTGTACTTCCTCTATCTCTTCCTGCTGGGCGGGCTCACCACGGATGAGAAGAAGCGCGTGGGAGTCATCGCCGTCCTCTTCATCTTTGCGGCGATCTTCTGGTCCGCCTTCGAGCAGGCGCCGACATCGCTGAACCTGTTCGCGCGCGATTTCACGGACAGGATGGTGGGCGGATTCGAAGTGCCCGCGACCTGGTTCCAGTCGGTCAACTCGTTCTTCGTAATCGTGCTCGCGCCGCTGTTCGCGATCATGTGGATCTCGCTGGGCAAACGCGGCAAGGATCCCTCGAGCCCGATCAAGTTCGCGTTCGGACTTTTCTTTGCGGGCCTCGGATTCCTCATGATGATCGTCGCGGCGAACGAAGTCGTGGCGAGCGGCGGGACGGCGCGCGTCTCTCCCTGGTGGCTGGTCGGGAGCTACTTCTTCCAGACCGTGGGAGAGCTGGCGCTGAGCCCGGTCGGTCTCAGCTCGATGACCAAGCTCGCGCCGCGGAAGTTCGTCGGGCAGATGATGGGCGTCTGGTTCCTGGCGTCTGCCGTAGGAAACCTGATCGGCGGACGAGTCGGCGGACATGTGGATCCCGAGAAGCTTGAAGAGATGCCGATTCTCTTCTCGCGCACCGCGTGGTCGCTGCTCATTGCCGCGGCGATCCTGGCGCTGCTGTCGGTGCCGATAAAGCGAATGATGCGGGAGAGCTCGGCAGCGAAGCACTAGCTCCAGCGGAGGTACCAGTTTGAGCCTCAAAGGCACGCTGGTTGACGTCGCGGCCGTGACGACGGATCGGCCGCCCGTGCTCGACGACCGCGCGATGTTCGGCCACCCGCGCGGGCTCGCGCTGCTGTTCGTCGTCGAGATGTGGGAGCGATTTTCGTATTACGGCATGCGCGCGCTGCTCGTGCTGTACCTGGTCAACGCGCTCAACTGGTCCGATGGCGACGCAGCGCGCCTCTACGGCGCATACACTGGGCTGGTGTACCTGACGCCGCTGATCGGCGGGTACCTCGCCGACAGACTGATCGGAACGCGCCGTTCGCTGGTGATCGGCGGCGTGATCATCGCGCTCGGGCATTTCGCGCTGGCCTTCGGCCCGGGAGCGGTCGAAGGTGAGATCGCGCTCAAGGACACGGCCGGCCTGCTTCCGTTTTATCTCGGCCTCGCGCTGGTGGTGATCGGAACGGGCTTCTTCAAGCCGAACGTCTCGACGATGGTGGGCCAGGTATATCGCGAAGGCGATCCCCGCCGCGATTCAGGGTTCACGATCTTCTACATGGGGATCAACCTCGGCGCGTTTCTCGCGCCGCTGGTCTGTGGCTATCTCGGGCAGCGCGTGGGCTGGCACTACGGATTCGGCGCGGCCGGAGTCGGCATGGTCCTCGGACTCATCATCTACATGTGGGGCCGCGACCGGTATCTGCCGGGCATCGGGATTCATGCGCGGCACGACCCGTCGAACGCCGCGGCCGTGGCGGCCGAATCCATCGAGGAGCCGTGGAATCCGTGGGCCGTGTTGATCAGCGCGACCGTGGGAGCTGGTCTGGTCTTTCTCGGCGCCGGGGACATTCATCCGGTTGATCTCACGATCCGGATGGCGATCGCCGGAATGGGCGTGGCCGCCGCCGTGCTGGCGATATCGGGGACGCGCGGCGAAGAGCGGAACCGCGTCATCGCCCTCTTCATCGTCGTGTTCTTCGTAATCTTCTTCTGGATGGCGTTCGAGCAGGCGGGCAGCTCCATGAACCTGTTCGCCGACCGCCACACGAACCTGAACGTGGGCGGATTCGAGATGCCCTCGAGCTGGTTCCAGTCCATGGGACCGCTGTTCATCCTGATCTTCGCGCCCGTATTCGCCATCCTGTGGACGGTGCTCGAGCGGCGCGGGAATGAGCCGTCCACCGCGCTGAAGATGGTGCTGGGTCTCGTGCTGCTGGGAGTCGGCTTTCTCTTCCTGGTAGTGGCGGGCCGCTCCGTCGATCGCGGCATGCAGGTCAGCGCGATGTGGCTGACGATGGCCTACCTCTTCCACACGCTTGGCGAGCTGTGCCTGTCACCTGTGGGGCTGTCGTACGTGACGAAAGTCGCGCCCTACAAGTTCGCTTCCCTGCTTATGGGCGCGTGGTTCCTGGCCAACGCTGCCGCGAACTATCTGGGCGGCTTTCTCGCTGCTCAGACTGAAACGGTCACCTCTCAGGCCAGGTTCTTCAGCATCCCCGTGGCGACTTCCTTCGGCGCGGCGTTCCTCCTGTTGCTGCTCGTCCCGCTGCTCAAGCGCCTGACGAGAAGCGTCAAGGCCTGATCTCCCGGGGATGCTGAACGAGGTGTCCCCGTCGGGAGCTACGCGAGCAAACTACGCTCGCTAAGACGCTCCCTTTGGGGACACCTCGTCCAGCATTCACCAGCTTTTCGTTCGCGACTCCTGCGAGGGCACGCGAGCGTCCGGCCCGCGAGCGTGTCAGCCGCGCTGAAGCAGGCCGGCGTTGCGCCGCGGGTGTGGCCTAAGGGAGCGTCTTAGCGAGCGTAGTTTGCTCGCGTAGCTCCCGCGGGCCATACCCGCGACGCAGCGCCCAGCAGGATGTCACGGCCAGTTGAACACGCTCGCGGGCCGGCTGCGCTCGCGGGCCAACTGGAAGTCTGTGGGCTCCTTCCAGAAGATGCGGCCGAAGTCGCGGACAGTGACGCGCAGCTCCGGACGGCGCCGGCCATCGGGGTTGATCGGGTAAGCCAGGTCGAGGCGCGCGAGGCGGCGCGAGCGCGGCGGGACGGCTACCAGCAGGCCCACACCAGCGCTGTAGCGGATTGGAGTCTCCACGCCGAACGGTGAATCGCCCGCCCAGATCTTCCCCGCGTCGGCGAACGCCGCGACGCCTACGGTGGCGTACTTCCGGAAGCGGCCCCAGACGTATTTGTCTTCGGCGCGGAGCACCAGGCGCCGCGCGCCTCCGACCTGCGAGTTCCTGAAACCGCGCAGGCCGCCGTCGCGCGAGGCGAAGGTCACCTGGTACGGGACGCGCGAGCGCCACCCACCACTCCACTCGAGGCTCGTCGTAGCGATGTGTCGCGTGAACGGGCGCATGTACATGGCGAACCGTCCGCTCGACAGCACGCTGTTCCAGTTGTCTTCGCTTCCCTTTCTCCTGCCTTCGACGTTCAGCTCCATGGCGCTGAACGCGGATGGAGAGCCCATGCCGGCGTACGCGCTCACCGACGCGAAAAAATCCTCGTCGCTCTTGGTGTCGAGCAGCTTGATTCCGCGCCCGACCATCACGCCGAACTGAAGGCCCTTGCGCACGTCCTGCTTGGCGTCGAGCGCGTCGAATCCGACGACCTCCATGAAGTTCACGATCCGCGCGCCGAAGAGCGCGTTCAGCCTCGCTTGCCGCTGCTCGGCGTAGCGCCCGATGAGGGCGGTTGATGTATCGGGCGCCAGATCGCCGCCGATGATGCGCACGGGCGCCTCCCCCGGCATGATCCGCTCGCGCGTGACCGATCCGCCGGTGAGCAGGAATCGCCCGATCGGACCGATGCGCACGACACCTCCGGCTTCCGCATACTCGCGATCCACGGAGATGTACGCGGGGTCAGCGCCCGGGCGGCGGAAGCGCGCATACCTGTCCTGTTCCCCGCCGGCCACACGCCAGGCAATTCGCTGAAGGTCCGTAAGGAAAGGGTGACTCGCGTCCACGAGCCACTCTTTTCCGAGCTGCAGCCGGCCGCCCTCCACCGTCAGCTGGTACGGCCGTCCCATGAACTGGTAGTCGGTCACGCGCGCCGTGTACGAATCGCGGAAGTCGCGTCCGTCTTCCCAGCGCAGCGAGGCGTGCAGTCCGCTGCCGAAGAAATTCTTGTTGCCGAGCTTGACCGAGCGCACGAATGGCGAGGAAGCCGAGACCGAGCCGCCTACGATGAGGGATATTTCATCCACCGTCGTGACGCTGAGGATCACTCCGCCCTCGCCGTCGCTCAGCGGGATCACGGTCGCTTCGGAGATGAACGGCTGCGCGCGCAGGATGCGCTCCGATTCCGCGCGTCGCAGCTCCTCGCACCGGTCCCCGAGGCGCAACGCGAGATATCGCCGCACGACTTCGGGCTTCGTGGTCGAGTGCATCTTTCGCGCTGCCTGCCCCGTGCGCGCGATGATTGTCCCCTCGCCGGGCGGAAATGGGGGACGGGCGTCTATCTCGATCGCCGTTATGGCCTGGCCGACGCACGCCACCCTCTCACGCGGCGCCACCTGCGCTCCGGCGATCGCCGGAGCGCACAAGACGAGGCAGGAGGCAACTGCAGATCGCCACGGGGGTCGCGCGGAACGAACGCTCATGGGTACGATATAGGGACTCGACACGACGGCGGACAAGGCTGCATGAGGCGCTCGATGGAGCTGAGCGTCACATTAGGACACCAGGGAGACACACTTGAATACAAGTCCGGTCGTGGCGATCACCGCATCCATCCGGGAAGAAGAATCACCCCGCCGCCTCCGGCTGAATGCGGCATACCTGACCGCAGTGGAGAACGCAGGGCTCGTACCACTGATAGTTCCCCCTCTGTCGGACCCGTCGGCAGCCGAGAGGATCCTGGCCGGAGTGGACGGCCTGCTGCTCACTGGAGGCGAGGACATGGCCCCCGAATACTTCGGCCAGACGCCGCATCCCAACCTCGGCACGGTGAACAAGCAGCGCGACGCTACGGAGATGGCGCTCATCACTGCGGCCCGCAAGCTACGCATCCCGCTGCTGGCCATCTGCAGAGGCATCCAGGTGCTCAACGTCGAATGCGGGGGAAGCTTGATCCAGGACATCGGGGCGCAGCGGCCGCAGGCGCTCGAGCACGACGGGCACGGCGCTCGCGACGAAGCGATCCACTCTGTGGCGATCGACGACGGGTCCATCATCGAGCTCGCGACAGGCGCGACACGGCTCGACGTGAACTCCCTTCACCACCAGGCCATCGACAGGCTCGGCGACGGCTTGCGCGTTACGGCGACGGCGCCCGACGGGATCATCGAAGGCGTCGAGAGCACCGACGACTGGTGGGTCCTCGCGGTGCAATGGCACCCGGAAGAGATGGACCGGAGCTCGCACCCCGGCGCGGAGCCGGGTCCGCTGTTCAAGGCGTTTGCCGAATCAGTGCGCTCGTGCTGACGGGTCCGGGGTAGTCGCGATCAGGATCCTGCATGTGGATGCCGGAAGCAGCTGGCGGGGCGGACAGCGACAGGCGCTGCTCCTCGCTACCGGATTGTCGAGCGGTGACGACGAGTCAATAGTAGTCGCGCAGCAGCGCGCCCCGCTCGCGGCGCGCGCCAGAGCGGCGGGGCTTCGAGTCGAGCCGGTGCGAATGCCGAGCGAGTGGCATCCAGCGAGCGTGCGCGCGATGCGGGCGCTGATTCGCGCCCACTCTCCGGACATCGTGCACGCCCACGACTCGCGCGGGCACGGCGTCGCACTGCTCGCGCTGGCGACGCTCAGAAAACTGGAGCGCCCGCCGCTCGTGGTGACGCGTCGCGTGGTGTTTCAGCCCCGCTCGGTGCGACTCAAGTACGGCGGCCGTGTCGCTCGATTCATAGCGATCTCGCGCGCGGTGCGCGATTCGATGATCGCCGCGGGCATCGACAGTGGGCGCATTTCAGTGGTGTACTCGGGCGTGCCCTCTCCCTCGGCCATGTCCGGGCGGGAGTGGCGCAAGGAATGTCACTGGCCCACGAACAGCGTCGTCTGCGGCGTCGTAGGGGCGATGACGAGCGAGAAGGGACTCGCGGCCGCCACCGACATCGCCGCGCGACTGCCCGCCGACGCCGCGCGTGAGGCGAGGCTCGTTCTGATAGGAGGCGAGGCTGCCGGCAGATCCACGATGGGCGGGATCGAAGTTCATCGACCCGGGTTCGTCGAGGACGTGTTCGCGGCCATGGCCGGGCTCGACGTTCTGTGGCATCCCTCGTCGAGCGAAGGGCTCGGCACCGCGGTCATCGATGCGATGGCGCTCGGAGTGCCTCCGATCGCGTACTCGACAGGCGGCCTGCCGGAGCTCATCGAGCATGGCCTCAACGGGCTGCTTGTCCCGCCAGGCAATTCAGCGGCGTTCGCGGCGGCGGCGGCCGCGCTCATCCGCGATCGCGGGCTGCGCGTGCAGCTCGGCGCCGCCGGCCCCGTTCGAGCCGCGCAGTTCGACGCGGCCAAAATGGTCCAGGGCACCCGCGCGGCGTACGCAGAGGTGCTTTCCGGGGAGCCTTAGCGGCCGAAAAGTGTATCCTCCTGACGGCCATTCCCCGTATACTTGGGGGGAATCGTCACCCGTTTACCCAATTTCGCGGCCGAAACGTGCTTTACATCTGTATTCCGACATACAACGAAGCTCCGACCGTCGGCGTGCTGCTCTGGCAGATACGGGCGGTATTTCAGGAGTACCCCAGGGAATACGAGATCCTGGTGTACGACGACGCGAGCACCGATTCCACGGCCGAGACGCTCGAGCCGTACAAGGAAGTGCTTCCGCTGACCCTGCTGAGGGGGAAGAAGCGCGAGGGATACGCCCGCTCGGTGGAGGCTTGCTTCCGCGAGGCGGCTCGACGCACGCGCTACCCGCGACGTGACGCGGTGATCGTCATGCAGGCTGATTTCACCGATCCTCCGGAGCAGATTCCCGAGCTGGTTCGCCGGTTCGAGGGCGGCGCTGACGTCGTGATCGCCGACCGCACCGGATCCCGCGAGCTCCCGAAGCCGGTCCGGAGACTGCGGCTGCTGTCGTCCGTTCTCACCCGCCGCTTCACGGCGCTGACCGGAGTCGCGGATCCGTCCTGCGGGTTCCGGCTGTACCGGGTCTCGGTGATAAAAGATCTGCTGTCGCCGCGGGAGAAAACCGCGGCGGACGCGGCTGAGGGCGCGGGCGCCAACGTGCAGCTGCTCCTGTCCGCGTCGCGCGTGGCGCGCCGGGTGGAGAGCGTGCCCCTGCCGGTGAACTATGACATTCGCGTCCGCGAAAGTCGCGTGCGCCCGATGAACGACGCGCTCGGCCTCTTCAAGTTCGCGCTTCGGAACTGGAAGCAGCCGGCGCCGGTCGCTCCCGCGAGGGCCGCGCGATGATCGCAGCCGTCGCTCTCGCCATCCTTACCGGCATCGAGTCGGCAATCGCACCGCCGGCTCTCGACCATCCCTTCGGCGTTGGTGAGAAGCTGGTGTACGACGTGCGCTTCGGACCGGTAAAGGTCGGCACGAGCATCATGGAAGTGCGCGAAATCAGCTACATCCGCGGCCGCGCCGCCTATAAGACTTATTTCCGCGTCCAGGGCGGAACGTTTTTCTACAAGGTGGACGACGTGCTCCAGAGCTGGATAGACACCGAGACGCTGTCGTCCCTGCGCTTCGTGCAAACGCTGCAGGAGGGGTCGCGCGACCGGGAGCGGCACTTCGAGATCTACCCCGACCGCTCGGTCTACGTCGAAGTGACGAAGAGCCCGCAGGAGCTTCCGTCCGTGTCGCGTCCGCTCGACGATGCGTCGTTCCTCTATTTCATCAGGACGATCCCGCTCGAGATCGGCCAGACGTACGAGTTCAACCGCTATTTCAAGCCGGACCGCAACCCCGTGAGAGTTCGGGTTATGCGGCGTGAGCGAATCGTCGTGCCGGCGGGGACTTTCAACGCCATCGTGGTGCGGCCGACGATCAAGACGAAGGGAATCTTCGCGGAGGAAGGAGAAGCCGAGGTCTGGCTCTCGGACGACAATCGCCGCATGGTGCTGCAGCTGAAATCGAAGGTTTCGTTCGGGTCGTTGAATCTCTTCTTGCGATCTTTTACGCCGCCCAGGTAGGTATCAGGAATCAGGTATCAGTGAGGATCGAGCTCGTTCCTGATACCTGATACCTGATACCCGTTTCTTAGTACGTGCTCACCCGCGTGTCCGACCAGCGCTCTCTCAAGCGCCGCGCCGTGCCCGGACTCACTACGCGGATGCCGAGATATGCGATAGCTCCGACGATCGCGATCTTGACCGCGAGAACACACACCCAGATGGCAACGCCAAGCAACCCGCCGAAGATCTTGAATACCAGGCCGAGAGCGAAGAGCCC
>DATLBG010000098.1:0-2421 GCA_035527035.1 Gemmatimonadaceae bacterium
GCGACGCCCCGGTTCAGCAGTATCTCCTTCAGGTACGCCCGGTTCAGGATGCCTCCGGCGACGAGGAGCACCGAGCCGACGAGCACCGCGACGGTTCCGAATCGCCACACGTCCCTCCCGATCAGCGCCGCGGCCAGTGCCGCCATCCCGGCGCCGATCAGCGCTTGCCCGGAAACGTGGCGCTCGGCTCTCGCACTGCGGCGGCGCTCGCGGAACCGGGGCGCCCCCTCCGACGCGAAGGCGTCGTAGATCACCCCTGCGGCGGCCAGCAGGACCAGAATTCCAAGAATTATCGGGGTGTACTCGAGGCGCATCATCTCAAGCTGGCGGCACGCGCGCGCCGGCAAAAGGGCCAGGGCAGCCGCGGTGATATTATTCCCGTATGTCCCACGTTATCCCCGTCATACGCGCCACCACCATTCTCTGCGTCCGCCGTAACGGTGAGGTCGCCATCGGCGGCGACGGCCAGGTCACCATCGGCGACACGGTGATGAAGTCGAACGCGCAGAAAGTGCGGCTCCTGCGCGGCGGAAAGCTCGTCGCGGGGTTCGCCGGCGCGGCCGCGGACGCGTTCACGCTGTTCGAGAAGTTCGAGGAGAAGCTCGAGAAGTATCCCACGAATCTGCAGCGCGCCGCGGTGGAGCTGGCCAAGGACTGGCGCAGCGACCGCGTGCTGCGCAGGCTCGAAGCGCTGCTCGCCGTCGCGGACGCCAACCACGGCTTCATCATCTCCGGCACCGGCGACATAATCGAGCCCGACGACGGGATCCTCGCGATCGGCTCGGGCGGGTCGTACGCACTCGCAGCGGCTCGCGCTCTCGTCGCGCACACGCAGCTCCCCCCGCGCGAGATCGTTCGCAAGGCGCTCGAGATCTCCGGGGATATCTGCATCTACAGCAATCAGAACATCACGGTCCTCGAGCCAACCTGATGGCGTCGCCCCGCACGCTCCAGGCGCTCGCGCGCCTGGCCGACCTGACACCGAAGCTGATCGTAGCCGAGCTCGACCGGTATATCGTCGGGCAGGACGAAGCCAAGAAGTCCGTCGCGATCGCGCTGAGGAACCGGTGGCGCAGGCAGCGCGCGCCCGACGCGATCCGCGACGAGATCTCGCCCAACAACATCATTCTCGTCGGCCCAACGGGCGTCGGAAAGACGGAGATCGCGCGCCGGCTCGCCAAGCTCGCGGGTGCGCCATTCATCAAGGTCGAGGCGTCCAAGTTTACGGAAGTCGGTTACGTGGGCCGCGACGTTGAGTCCATGGTGCGCGATCTCGTTGAGAGCGCGATCGCGATGGTGCGCGCCGAGCGCGAGGACGAAGTAGAGGACCTGGCGCATGAGCGGGTAGAGGATCGCATTCTCGATCTGCTGCTGCCGCCGCCTCCGTCCATTGCGAAGAACGCCGCCGAGCAGAAGGCGGAGAGTGCGCCGCATGTGTTCCTGGTGTCGAGCCAGGGAGAGGCCGCGCAGGAGCTCGATCCGTCGCAGGAGCGGCACGCCCGCACGCGCGAGAAGCTGCGCGGCCTGCTGCGCGAGGGGAAAATGGACGACCGCGAGGTCACCGTCGAAGTCACCCAGCAATCGCCGATGATGTTCGACGTCATGGTGCCCCAGGGCGCGCCCGAGGGGATGGGCAACTTCTCCGAGATGCTGCAGGACATGCTGCCCAAGAAAAAGAAGAACCGCACCGTGAAGGTGTCCGAGGCGCGGCGGATACTGCTTGAGCAGGAGCTGGAGAAGCTGATAGACAGCGACGACCTCACGGCGGACGCGCTCGAGCGTGTCGAGTCCATGGGGATCATCTTCCTGGACGAGATCGACAAGATCGCGGGGCAGCGCGGCGCGCAGGGCGGGCCCGACGTGTCGCGCGAGGGAGTGCAGCGCGATCTGCTGCCCATCGTCGAAGGCTCCAACGTGCAGACGCGGTACGGCATGGTGAAGACCGACCATGTGCTGTTCATCGCCGCCGGCGCGTTCCACGTGTCCAAGCCGAGCGATCTCATTCCGGAGCTGCAGGGGCGTTTTCCGATTCGTGTCGAGCTCAAGCCGCTCACCGAGCAGGACTTCGTGCGCATCATGACCGAGCCGGAGAACGCGCTGACCAAGCAGTACGCCGCGCTGATCGCCGCCGACGGCGCGTCGCTCGAGTTCACGCCGGACGGGATCGCGGAAGTCGCGCGCACCGCCGCGCACGTGAACGACCGGATGGAGAACATCGGCGCGCGCCGGCTGCACACGATCATGACCACGCTGCTCGAGGACGTGCTGTACGAGCTGCCCGACCGCGGGGACGCGCCTGTAAAAATTGATGCCGCAGCAGTGCGCGATAGGCTTAAGTCGATAGTCGAGGATGAAGATTTGCGGAGATACATCCTTTGATGAGCAATCGACCTGGCGCCGCGCCGCGGGCGCTCACCGCAT